>JAWVGK010000135.1:0-4352 GCA_033855155.1 Solirubrobacteraceae bacterium
CGAGCGGCACCTCGGGGTGGCGCAGCGCGACGACGGCGAGCGCGTCCATCGGCGGCATGCCGCGGCCGGCGTGGATGAGCATCGGCACGCCGGCGTCACGGGCGATCGTGAAGATCTCGTCCATGACGGGCGTGTCGAAGGCGAACGCCTGCGCGCGCGGGTGCAGCTTGATCCCGCGGGCCCCGAGGGCGAGGCAGCGCTCGGCCTCCTGCAGCGGGCCGTCGGCCGGATCCAGGCGGCAATAGGGCACGATCCGGCCGCCGCTCGCGGCAGCCCAGGCGAGGACGCGGTCGTTCGGGAGGCTGTAGGCGGGCACGCGCTCGGGGTCGTGCAGCGGGAACGTGCACGCGCGCGCGTCGGGCGAGACGACGTCGAGATGGGCGAGCAGCGCCTCGGGCGTCAGGCTCTGGCCGTCCTCGTCGGCGCCGAGGTGCGTGTGGGCGTCGACGATCGCCGCATCGGGCGGGCAGAGCACCCGCAGCTCCTCGAGCAGCGGGGCAAAGGGATCCGGCAAAATGGTCTCGGGCAAGTCCCCACCGTTCCAGGCTCGTGATCGCGTGGCAACTCCCGCCCGCCGCGCGCGGCCGAGAGGTGGTTGGCTGGGCAACTATAATGGACGCCGATGGCCACGTTCACGCGACTGCTCGGGTTCCTGCGCGACTATAGGCGCGGGGTGTGGCTCTCCGGGATCCTCGCGGCGATCGCGATGGGCGCGACGGTCGCGATCCCCGCCCTCACGGGCGCCGCGATCAACGCCATCGACGCCGGCGACGACGGGCGCCTGAAGCTCCTCGCGCTGCTCATCGCCGCGGCGGGCATCGTCCGCCTCGGCCTCACGGTGGCGCGGCGGCTCATCGCCGGGCGGGTCTCCCTCGGCGTCGAGCTGGACCTGCGCAACCGCCTCTACGACCACCTCCTCGCGCTCGAGCTGGGCTTCTTCGACCGCCAGCAGACCGGGCAGCTCATGTCGCGGGCGACGGTCGACCTGCAGGCCGTGCGCTTCTTCCTCGGCTACGGCCTCGTCCTCATCTCGCAGGCCGCGCTGACGATCGCCTTCGCCGCCGTGGCGATGGTCGTCATCGATCCGACGCTCGCGCTCATCTCGCTCTCCCCCGTGCCGTTCGTCGTCTGGATCGCCGCGCGCTACGGTCGCCAGGCGCGGCCCGCGCTGCAGGAGGTCCAGCAGCGGATCGCCGAGCTCACGGCGGACGTCGAGGAGAACGTCGGCGGCGTCCGCGTCGTCAAGGCGTTCGCGCGCGAGGACCGCCAGCTCGCGCGCTTCGGCGAGAGCGTCGGCCGGGTCTTCGAGCAGTCGATGATCTCCACGCGGCTGCGCGCGTTCTACAACCCGTTCATCGGCTTCCTGCCGCAGATCGGGCTCGCCGGGCTGCTGTTCCTCGGCGGCCGCGCGGTCATCGACGGCCGCCTGGACCTCGGCGAGTTCACGGCCTTCTACACGTACATGCTCGCGCTGCTCGGGCCGATGCGCACGGTCGGCATGATCCTCGGGCTGTCGCAGCGCGCGACCGCGTCGGGTGCGCGCATCTTCGAGCTGCTCGACCGCGCGCCGCGGATCGTCGCCGCGCCCGACGCCGGGCCGCTGCCGCCGGGCTCGGGCCGCGTCGAGCTGCGCGGCGCGACGCTCGCCTACGAGGAGGACGGCGAGCCCGCCCTGCGCGACGTCACGCTGACCGTCGAGGCCGGCACGACGATCGCCCTCGTCGGCGCGACCGGATCGGGCAAGACGACGCTCGTCGGGCTCATCTCGCGCCTGTACGACGCGAGCGCCGGCGCGGTCCTCGTCGACGGCGCCGACGTGCGCACGGTCGACCCGCGCTCGCTGCGCCGCGAGATCGCCGTCGTCACCGACGACCCGTTCCTCTTCAGCGCGACCGTGCACGAGAACATCGCCTACGCGCGCCGCGGCGAGGCGACGCGCGAGCAGGTGATCGCGGCCGCCAAGCGCGCGCAGGCGCACGACTTCGTCGAGGCGCTGCCCGACGGCTACGACACGCGCGTCGGCGAGCGCGGGCTGACGCTGTCGGGCGGCCAGCGCCAGCGCATCGCGATCGCGCGGGCGCTGCTGGCCGACCCGCGGATCCTCGTCCTCGACGACGCGACGTCGTCGGTCGACGCCTCGACCGAGCAGCAGATCAAGCGCGCGCTGACCGAGGTCATGGCCGGGCGCACGACGTTCGTGATCGCCCACCGTCTGTCGACGATCGCGCTCGCGGACGAGATCGCGGTGCTCGAGGGCGGCCGCCTGCTCGACCACGGCACGCACGCCGAGCTGCTCGAGCGCTCGGCGTTCTACGGCGAGATCGTCGAGAAGGGCCTGCCCGACCAAGTCTTCCTGACGCGCAAGGCGCTCGAGCCGGAGGTGGCGGGGCTGTGAGCCGCGACGCCGGGAGCCCGCGCCCCACGCGCGCCGCGCGCAACGCCGCGCTGCGCTCCGAAGTCGTCCGGCGCTTTCGCGCGACCGGCGGTCGCGGGCGCAAGCTGCGCGGCCTGCTCGCGCTGCTGAAGCCCTACCGCGCGCGGGTGATCTGGATGTTCGTGTCGCTCGTCGCGGCGACCGCCGCGGCGCTCGCGCCGGCGCCGCTGGCGAAGTACGCGATCGACGACGGCATCACGCGGGGCGACCTGCGCACGCTGAACCTCGTCGTCGTCGCGTTCGTCGTCAGCGCGCTCGTCTACTGGGGCGCGACGTACCTGCAGACCTACCTCGTCGGCTGGGTCGGCCAGCGCGCGCTGCAGGACCTGCGCCTGCGCATCTTCGAGCACCTCCAGGCACAGCCGATCGGCTTCTACGAGCGCCGCCCCGCGGGCGGGCTGATCTCGCGCATGACCAACGACGTGCAGGCGCTCGACCAGCTCGTCACCGACAGCGTCGTGACGCTCTTCTCGAGCTCGCTGACGCTGATCGGCACGGTCGCGATCCTCGCCTGGCTGGACCTCGAGCTCGCGCTGCTGACGTTCCTCATCTTCCCGGTCATGGCGCTCGGCTCGCTGGCCTTCCGCGTGGTCTCGGCCGACGCCTACAAGCGCACGCGCGAGACGATCTCGTCGATCACGTCCTACCTGCAGGAGTCGCTGTCGGGGATCCGGATCCTGCGCTCCTTCGGCCAGGAGCCCCAGCACGTCGAGCGCTTCCGCGAGCTCAACGAGGCCAACCGCGCGGCGAACATGACGACGGTCTACCTCAACGCGGCGTACTTCCCGGCGGTCGAGCTGCTGAGCGCGCTGGCGACGGTCGGGATCCTGCTCTACGGCGGCTTTCAGGTCATCGGCGGCGACATCTCGGCGGGCGTCGTGATCGCGTTCGTGCTCGCGCTCAATGGCTTCTTCGAGCCGATCGGGCAGCTCTCGCAGGTCTACACGACCTATCAGTCGGGGATGGCGGCGCTCGACAAGATCTTCGACCTGCTCGACGTCGAGCCCGACCTCGTCGACTCGCCGGATGCGATCGAGCTCGGCCGGCTGCGCGGCGAGATCGAGCTGCGCGACGTGAGCTTTCACTATGGGACGGTAACTTGCGCCAGTGGCCTCGCCGCCTCGAACGTCTCCCTGACCGTGCCGCCGGGCCAGACCGTGGCGCTGGTCGGCTCGACCGGCGCCGGCAAGTCGACGATCGCCAAGCTCGTCGCCCGCTTCTACGACCCGACGAGCGGCGCCGTGCTCGTCGACGGCCACGACCTGCGCGACGTCACGCAGGCGTCGCTGCGCCGTCAGCTCGGGATCGTCCCGCAGGAGGGCTTCCTCTTCAGCGGCACGATCGCCGACAACATCGCCTTCGGACGCCCCGACGCGACGCCCGAGGAGGTGCGGGCGGCGGCGCAGGCGGTCGGCGCGGACGACTTCATCACCGCGCTCGAGCACGGCTACGAGACGCCCGTCGGCGAGCGCGGTGCGCAGCTGTCCGCCGGCCAGCGCCAGCTCGTCGCATTCGCCCGCGCGCTCGTCGCCGACCCGCGCATCCTGATCCTCGACGAGGCGACGTCGAACGTCGACCTGCACACGGAGGGACGCATCGAGGCCGGCCTGCGCCGGCTGCTGGCGGGCCGCACGTCGATCGTCATCGCCCACCGCCTGTCGACGATCCGCCAGGCCGGCCGGATCGTCGTGCTCGACGGCGGCCGGATCGTCGAGCAGGGCACGCACGACGAGCTGCTGGACGCGCGCGGCGCCTACTGGCGGCTGTATCGCGACTGGATGGAGCAGGCCGCGGCGTAGTGGGTCGCGGCGGGCCGAAGCTATACTCGCCAGCCCCTTGCCGGGTGGAGTAATCGGCAACTCGCCAGGTTCTGGCCCTGGAATTCAAGGTTCGAGTCCTTGCCCGGCAGTGCGGAGGG
>JAWVGK010000136.1:0-5149 GCA_033855155.1 Solirubrobacteraceae bacterium
GCGCTGCCTACGGGTAGATCCCTCGCAGCCGGGCGGCCTCGGACACGCGCTCGATCGCGACCGACAGCGCGGCCATGCGCCAGTCGCAGTCGTGGCGCTCGGCGGCGTCGGTGACGCGGCCGAAGGCCGCGCGCAGCTGGCGGCGCAGGCGCTCCTGGACGTCGAGCTCGTCCCACGAGTAGCGCTGCTGGTCCTGCACCCACTCGAAGTAGGAGACCGTCACGCCGCCGGCGTTGGCGAGCACGTCTGGCACGACGAGGATCCCGCGCTCGCGCAGGATCGCCTCGGCCTCGGGCGTCGTCGGGCCGTTGGCGGCCTCGATGACGAGCCGGCAGCGCAGGCGCGCGGCGTTCTCCTCGGTGATCTGGCGCTCGACCGCGGCCGGGATGAGCACCTCGCAGGGCACCTCGAGCACGTCGGCCGAACCGACGTGGCGCGCGCCCGGATAGCCCGCGAGCGCGCCGTGCTCGGCCATCCACGCGCTGATCGCCGTCACGTCCAGGCCCTCTGGATCGACGAGCCCGCCGGAGCGGTCGGACACGGCGACGATCGTCGCGCCGATCGCGTACAGCTCGCCCGCCGCGACGGCGCCGACGTTGCCGAAGCCCTGGATCGCGACGCGCGACTCGCGCAGCGCCAGGCCGATGCGATCGCAGACGGCCTCGAGCACGTACACCACGCCGAGGCCCGTCGCCTCGCGCCGGCCCGTGCTGCCGCCGAGCACGATCGGCTTGCCGGTCACGATGCCCGGCACGGAGTGGCCGACCTGCTGGGAGTAGGTGTCCATGAACCACGCCATCTCACGCTCGCCGGTCGCCATGTCGGGCGCGGGGATGTCCTTCTCGGGGCCGATGATCGGGATCAGCTCGGCGGCGTAGCGGCGCGTCACGCGCTCGAGCTCGCCGACGCTGAGGTCGCTGGGCGTGCAGCGCACGCCGCCCTTCGCGCCGCCGTAGGGCAGCCCGAGCAGCGCGCACTTCCACGTCATCCACATCGCCAGCGCGGCGCACTCGCCGAGCGACACGTCGGGGCCGTAGCGAAAGCCGCCCTTCGTCGGGCCCATCGTCAGCGTGTGCTGGACGCGGTAGCCGGTCATCGACCACACGTCGCCGGAGTCCATCCGCACGGGGAAGTTCACGACGAGCGAGCGGCGCGGGTCGGCGAGCCGCGCGACGAACTCGGGCTCGAGGTCCAGCAGCCGCGACGCGCGGCCGAACTGGTCGCGCGCGATGCGGTAGAGCTCGGAGCCCCACTCGCTGCCGGCCGCGACGTCCTCGGCGTGCCCGGCGGCGGCGGTCGTGTCGGTCGAGGCCATGCCGTGACCGTAGCGCGCCGCGCGGCACCTGTTCCCCCCTTATCCGGGGAACAGGTGCCACACGCTGTGGCCCGACGCCTCGCCGAGGCGCGCCCGCTACGAGCGCCGTCCGCTGACGATGCTGTCGACGAGGCCGTACTCGACGGCCTCCTCGGGCGTCATGTAGCGGTCGCGGTCGGAGTCGTCGTGGATCTGCTCGGCGCTGCGCCCGGTGTGCTTCGCGTAGAGCTCGTCGAGGCGCGCGCGCAGGGCGATCGTCTCGCGGGCGTGGATCTCGATGTCCGAGGACTGGCCCTGGTAGCCGCCGGTCGGCTGGTGGATGAGCATCCGGCCGTTGGGCAGCGTGCGGCGCTTGCCGGGCGCGCCCGCGGTGAGGATCAGCGCGCCCATCGACATCGCGATGCCGCAGCAGATCGTCTGCACGTCGGGGCCGATCGCCTGCATCGTGTCGTAGATCGCGAGGCCGGCGTAGACCGAGCCGCCGGGCGAGTTGACGTACAGCGAGATGTCGCGGTCGGGGTCCGCCGCCTCGAGGTGCAGCAGCTGCGCGACGACGAGGTTCGCGATCTCGTCGTCGATCGGCTGGCCGAGGAAGACGATGCGCTCGTTGAGCAGGCGGCTGTAGATGTCGAACGAGCGCTCGCCGCGCCCGTCCTGCTGGACGACCATCGGGACGAGGGGCATGACGGGATCTCCTAACGTGCAATCGATTGGTTGCGCTTTGTATGAGCGGCACGGTAGCATTCCACGCAACCGTTCAGTTGCATGTAAGGAGCTTCCATGGATGTCAGCCGCGAGATCACCCTCCCCGTCGACCGCGACGCCGCGTGGGAGGCCATCTGCGACCTCGACCGCTGGCTGATCTGCGACGGCTCGCTGGAGCTCGAGCCCGGCGCAGACGGCGAGCTCACGCTGCTCGACGGCGAGGTGCGCTGGGCGACCGTCGAGGACGTGGAGCCGGGCGAGCTGCTGTCGTTCTGGTGGCACGCCGACGGCGCCCTCGCGACGCTCGTCGAGGTGACGCTCGTCGACGCCGACGCCGGCCGCGCGACGCGCGTGGTCGTCGTCGAGCGCGGCTACGCTGGCGCGCCGATCTGCGGCTCGCCGTGGGCCGGCGGCGCGCAGCGCGGCCCGCGCGCGCGCAGCGCCGCCGCGGCGACCGCGTCGCCGAGCTACCCGCTCGGCAGCGCCTGGGTGCTCAGCGCGATCGAGTGGGCCGCGCCGCTGGCACGCCTGCACGCCGGCTTCGACCTCGTCAGCGCTTGAGCCACGAGCCGCCGCAGGCGGTCTTCGCCGCGCTCGCCGATCCGACGCGGCGCGCGGTCCTGCGCGCCGTCGCGGCCGGCGAGGCGAGCACCGCGACCGAGCTCGCCGAGCGCCTGCCGATCAGTCGCCAGGCCGTCGCCAAGCACCTCGCCCAGCTGCGCGACGCGCAGCTCGTCGACGCGCACCGCGCCGGTCGCGAGACGCGCTTCGAGGCGTCGCCCGGCGCGCTCGGCGACGCGATCGAGTGGATGACGCAGGTCGGCGCCCAGTGGGACGCGCGGCTCGCCGCCCTCGGCGACGCGGTGCGCGCCCCCTGACCCCCCAAGGAGAGCGTCGCCGTCAGCCGGCGATACGAGCCGTCGCCGGGCTTGGATCGCCGCCGCCCGACAAGGGCGGCGGCAACCGGCGGGCGACCTCAGGCCGTCGTCAGCCGTCCTTCCAGCGCGTCGAGCTGCGCGGCGATCTCGTCGGGCAGGTCGTCGCCGAACTTGTCGAGGAACTCGCGCATCTGCGGGAGCTGCAGGCGCAGCGCGTCGAGGTCGACGTCGAGCACCGTGGCGAGGTCCTCGTCGGACATCTCCAGGCCGCTCGTGTCGATCGCGCCCTCGGTCGGGACGAACCCGAGCGGACTCTCGACGGCGTCGGCGGTGCCGGCGCAGCGCTCGAAGACCCACTTCAGCACGCGGCTGTTCTCGCCGAAGCCGGGCCACAGGAACTTCCCGCTCTCCGGATCCTTGCGAAACCAGTTGACGTAGAAGATCTTCGGCAGCTCGGCGCCCTCCTGCTTGCCGATGTCGAGCCAGTGCGCGAAGTACTCGGCCATGTTGTAGCCGCAGAACGGCAGCATCGCGAACGGGTCGAAGCGCAGCTGCCCGAGCCCGCCGGCGGCCGCGGCCGTCATCTCCGAGCTCATCGTCGCGCCGAGGAAGACGCCGTGCTCCCAGTCGCGCGCCTCGGTGACGAGCGGCACGACCGTCGCGCGGCGACCGCCGAACAGCATCGCGTCGACGGCGACGCCCTTGGGGTCCTCCCACTCCGGCGCGATCGCCGGGTCCTGCGAGGCGGGCGTCGTGAAGCGGCCGTTGGGGTGCGCGGCCGGCGTCTCGGAGTCGGGCGTCCAGTCGTTGCCCTTCCAGTCGATCGCGTGCGCCGGCGGCTCGGACGTCATGCCCTCCCACCAGACGTCATCGTCGTCGGTCAGCGCGCAGTTCGCGAACAGCGTGTTCTTGGCGACCGTCGCCATCGCGTTGGGGTTCGTCTTCTCGCCCGTGCCCGGCGCGACGCCGAAGAAGCCCGACTCCGGGTTGATCGCGTAGAGCTTGCCGTCGTCGCCGAACTTCATCCAGGCGATGTCGTCGCCGATCGTCTCGACGGTCCAGCCCTCGAGCGTCGGGATGAGCATCGCGAGGTTCGTCTTGCCGCAGGCGCTCGGGAAGGCCCCGGTGACGACCTTGACGTCGCCCTCCGGCGAGGTGAGCTTGAGGATGAGCATGTGCTCGGCCATCCAGCCCTCGTCGCGGGCCATCTTCGAGGCGATCCGCAGCGCGAAGCACTTCTTGCCGAGCAGGGCGTTGCCGCCGTAGCCCGAGCCGAAGGACCAGATCTCGCGCGTCTCGGGGAAGTGGACGATGTACTTCGTCTCGGGGTTGCACGGCCAGGCGACGTCCTCCTGGCCCTCGGCCAGCGGCGCCCCGACGGAGTGCACGCACGGGACGAACTCGCCGTCCTCGCCGAGCACGTCGAGCGTCTTGGCACCGACGCGGGTCATGATCATCATGTTCACCGCGACGCAGGCGGAGTCGGTCAGCTCGACGCCGATGTGCGCGATCGGTGAGCCGAGCGGGCCCATCGAGAACGGCAGCACGTACATCGTGCGGCCGGTCATGCACCCGTCGAAGAGCCCGCTGAGCTTGTCGCGCATCTCGGCCGGATCGGTCCAGTTGTTCGTCGGCCCCGCGCCGTGCTGCGTCTGCGTGCAGATGTACGTGCGGTCCTCGACACGCGCGACGTCACCGGGGTCCGAGCGCGCGAGGTAGGAGTTCGGGCGCTTGGCGTCCGCGAGCCTCGTGAACGTCCCGGCGTCGACGAGCTGCTGGCAGAGCTGGTCGTATTCCTCCGCCGAGCCGTCGCACCAGTGGACGTCCTTCGGCTTCGTCAAGGCAGCGATCTCATCGACCCACTGGATCAGCTTCTCGTTCTTCGTCGGCACGGTCGTCGTGTCGCTCACGCTCTCTCCTCGTCTCTCATGCACAGTTCCCGCGGGGGATTGTCGCGCATGTGCGTGCAAGGGGGAATTCTCACGGCGCCCTCATGGTCCGGCGCGCAACTTCGGCGCGCGTGATGGGGTTGGTTACGACGACAGCGCGTGACCCCGCAGGGGCGACGATCCGGTCACGCAAACCATGGATGCCCGCGCGGCGTCCGGGACTTCCCGTGCCCGTCCAACCACCCCGGAGGAGACCACCATGGCCCATCAGCTCGAACCCGCAAAACGCCTTCGCAAGTCACCTCGAACGCGCTCGGTGGTCATCGCCACCGGCCTGCTCGTGCTCGGCATCACGCCGTTCG
>JAWVGK010000137.1:0-10115 GCA_033855155.1 Solirubrobacteraceae bacterium
GCGCGCGCCGGCGACGAGCGCCGCGCCGATGCGCGCCGTCGACAGCACGCCCCAGCGCACCGGGCGGGCTATCCCCACGAGGTCTCGCTCGTCGGCCGGGTTGCGCGTCCTCTCCATGAAGCTCGGCAGAAGTATCTGGCAGGCGGTCGATCGGCGGCGCGCGCAACCTTTGCCGGCGCGGCCTCGTTGAAGCCCCCATGCGCACGCTCCTCGCCCTCCTCGCCGTCCTGCTCGTCGCGCCCGCCGCCGTCTCGGCCGCTCCATTGTCGCTGCCCGCCACCGGCAGCGAGATCCCGCGCGGCCTCGCGCTCGACGGCGCCCGCGGCGCGCTCGTCACCCAGACGATCGAGACCGATCCCACGCAGGCGGTGATCGCGCTGCCGGCCGGGACGCGCACGACGTTCGCCCGCACGACGATCCTCGACAGCGTCAACCGCGCCGACGGCGCCGTCGACCTGCTCGTCTCCCGCGGCGCGACGAGCAGGTCGCGCCGCCAGCTCACGCTGCGGCGCGTGCTGCCCTCCGGTCGCATCCTCGACCTGTGGTCGCACGACAGCTCGGCGACCGTCGGCGCGCTCGCGCGCGGCAGCGATCGCACGCTCGCGATCTGGCGCGACGGCGCGAAGCTCGTGACGATCGCGCGCCCCGACGGCGGCCTGCCGACGCACGCGCGCGACGTGGCGCTCGGCGCGCGCGGCGTCGTCGGCCTCGCCCTGGCGATCGACGGCCGCGGGCGCATCAGCGTCGCCGCGATGGCGCGCGGCGGGCTCGTCGTGGCGGCGCTGACGCGCCGCGGCGCCGTGCTGCGTCGCCAGCGCTATCGCGGCGCGAGCGGCCTCGTGTCGATGGCCGTCACGCCCGGCGGCCGCGCCGGCGTGCTGATCGAGGACACCGGCATCGAGGGCGACGTCGGCGAGTGCGCGTCCGGCGGCCACGGCCGGCACATCCGCGCCGTCGTGCGCGAGCGCCTGGCCAAGAGCTTCGGCGCGCTGCGCACGATCGAGTCCCCGCCGTCCGGCTGCGGCTCGAACGGCGCGCTGCTGCGCGCGACGCGCGACGAGAGCTTCACGGCGATCTACCAGGGCGGCTCCGCCGAGCATCCGCCGCTGCTCGTGCGCCAGGCCGCGGCGCGCCGCGGCCATGGCTTCGGCCGGCCCTCGACGCTGCTGGCCGACGCGCGCGCCGGTACGGCCGTCGTCACGAAGGACGGCGAGCTCGTCGTCGGGCTGCTGCGAAAGACCGTCCAGCCGGAGGTCTTCGTCGGCTCGCTGACGGTCTTCCATGCGCCGGACTCCTTCGGCGAGCTCGACGGCGGGCCGGCGTTCGCGCCGCTGCTGGCGCTCGACGCGTCGGGCGCCGACGTGCTCGCGTGGCGCACCGCGGACGCGTTGCACGTCCTGCCGTGACGCGCCCTACAGCCGCTTCTCGCCGAAGAAGCTCGCGACGGGGTTGGCGTTGAAGTTCTCGATCGGCGCGTAGCCGGCGCGCTCGTACATGCGCTGCGCGCGCGCCTGTCTGGGTCCCGTGTCCAGCCGCGCGACCTCGTAGCCGAGCGCGCGCGCCCGCGCCTCGAGCTCCTCGAGCAGCGCCCGCGCCACGCCGCGCCCGCGAGCCGCGTCGAGGACGAACATCTTCTTGATCTCGCAGGCGCCGTCCGGCAGGCGCTTCACGCCGCCGCAGCAGACCGCCTCGCCGTCCTCATAGCCGACGACGAACGCGCCGCCCGGCGGGCTCAGCTCGCGGGCCCCGGCCCTCGGCATGTCGTCTCCGTCGAGCTGCAGCCCGTCGTAGATCGCGGCGATCTCGTCGCGCATGCCCTGGACGAGCGCTGCGGCGGGCTCCTCGTCGACGGGGCACGGGCGAAACTCGAGCATCGACTGAGAGTGTGCGCGCCGGCGCCGGCCGCGTCACGTCCCGGCGGCGTCGCGCACGCGCTGGCGAGCGGCGACGATCGCCGCGACCGAGCGGTCGACGTCGTCGATGGTCGTCTGCCAGTTGCAGACCGAGATGCGCATGCAGCGCCGGCCGCGCCACGTCGTCGCGCTCGGCCAGCACGTGCCCTCGGCCTGGACGGCGGCCAGCACGGCATCGGTCTCGGCGTCGCCGGCGCACGTCAGCAGCACCTGGTTGAGGCCGTGTCCGACGATCTCGAAGTTCGTCGCGCCGAGCGCGACGGCGAAGCGCTCGGCGCAGTCGCAGAGGCGGTCGACGAGCTCGGCGACCCCGTCGCGCCCGAGCGCGCGCAGCGTCGCGTAGACCGTCACGCCGCGCGCGCGGCGCGAGAACTCCGGCGTCCAATCCAACGGCTCGCGCGGGCCGCCGGCGTCCTGCACGAGGTACGCGGCGACGGCCGCCATCGCCGCGCGATGCGCCTCGCGGTCGCGGACGAACGCGATCCCGCAGTCATACGGGACGTTGAGCCACTTGTGCGCATCGGTCGCCCACGAGTCGGCGAGCTCGACGCCGCGCACGAGATGGCGGCGGGCGGGGCTCGCCGCCGCCCACCGGCCGAAGGCGCCGTCGACGTGCACCCAGGCGCCGGCGTCGCGCGCCGCGGCGCAGACGTCGTGCATCGGGTCGCACGCGCCCGGGTTGACGTTGCCGACCTGCGCGACGACGATCGTCGGTCGTCCGCGCTCGCCGGCGAGCGCCTCGGCCAGCGCGTCGGCGCGCGTCGCGCCGTGCTCGTCGACGGCGACGGGTACGAACGAGCCGCTGCCCAGGCCCAGCAGTCGCAGCGCGCGATCGACGCTGACGTGGCGCTCCTCGCCGCCGACGACGCGGATCGCCGGCGCGCCGGCGAGGCCGTCGCGTTCGACGTCGTGCCCGGCGTCGGCGAGCACGCGGTGGCGCGCGGCGGCCAGCGCCGTGACGTGCGCCATCTGACAGCCCGTCACGAGCGCGAACGACGCCGTCGCGGGCAGCCCCAGCAGCTCGGCGAGCCAGCGCCCCGCGACGTCCTCGAACGCCGACACGGCTGGCGTCGGCGCGGCGAGGCCGGCGTTCTGATCCCACGCCGACGTCAGCCAGTCGGCCGCGAGGCCGGCCGGATGGGCGCCGCCGACGACGAAGCCGAAGAAGCGCGGCGATCCCATCGCCGTCAGGCCCGGCGCGGCCTCGGCGACGAGCTGGTCGATCACCTCGGCGACGGGGGTCGGCGCGTCGCCGAGGACGTCGGTCACGGACATCGCGGCCGCCCTGCGATCGGCGCGCACCGGGCGGTGGGGCAACTGCTCGAGCCAGTCCGCGGAACGATGGGCGACGTTGTGGAGCAGTCGACGCGTGTCCACCGGTGGACCCTAGCTGATGCCCTCGTGCGCGAGCAGCACCCGCGCGCGCTAGGCGCGCCAGGCGCGCAGCGCGTTGCCGGCGCGGGCTGTAGGTTCGCGCCCATGGCGAACATCTTCGGAAATGCGAGCACCGAGATCGACGCGCCGATCGACGCGGTGTGGGCGGTCGTGCAGGACGTCGGGCAGTGGGCGCAGTGGCAGTCGACGCTCGGCCAGGTGACGCCGACCGCGCAGGACGCCGACGGCCGCGTGTCCGCGTGCGAGGTCGACATCGACGCGAAGATCACGAAGATCTCGCTGGCGCTCGAGTGCGCCTACGAGCCGCCGTCGCGGATGACGTTCACGCGCACGTCGGGCAACCTCAGCTCGCTCGACGGCTCGTGGAGCCTCGAGGACCTCGGCGACGGCCGCACGCGCGCGACCTACGCGCTCGAGGTCGACCCCGGCGGCGTGCTCGGCTTCCTGCTCAACGCCGAGCGCACGGAGAAGCTGCGCGCGCTGCTCGTCGACGCGCGCCCGGGGGAGCTCAAGACGCGGGTGCAGGGGAGCTGACGCGGCATGGCCAGCGACTTCCAGCGACGCAAGGTCGCGGCGGTGTTCCACGCGATGGACGCCGATGCCAACGGCTTCCTCGAGCGGGCCGACTTCGAACTGCTGACCCAGCGCTGGGTCGCCATCCGCGACTGGCAGCCCGGCGCGTCCGGCCCCGAGCGCCTGGAGGCGATCATGATGGGCTGGTGGGAGGCCGTGCGGACGCTGTCCGACGCCGACCGCGACGGCATGGTCAGCCTCGACGAGCTGATGGTCGTCGTCGATCAGCTGCCGGGGATGGATGCCGAGGTCCTGGGCACGGCCGACGCGATGTTCGAGGCCATCGACGAGGACGGCGAGGGGCGGATCTCGGCCGAGGAGCACAAGCAGGTCGTCAAGGCGTGGAAGGGCTCCGACGAGGGCGCCGAGGAGGTCTTCCCGCGGCTGGACCTCGACGGCGACGGCTACCTGTCGCAGGACGAGTTCCGCGAGCTGTGGTCGGACTTCTGGCGCGGCGACGACCCGGCCAGCCCCGGGCAGTGGATGTTCGGCCCGTACTGAGCGCCGCGAGCCGGCGCCGTCCGTGCGGGCGCGGCAGGCCGCTCGCCTATGCCGCCTCGGGCATCGCCGTCCCCGCGCTCAGCGGGCTCGCCGGCGAGATCGTCGCCGCCGCGATCTCGGCCGCGGAGACGTTCAGCGGGTGATGACAGGCGGCGACGTGCGCGTTGGCGTACGCCGTCAGCGGCGGCTCGACGGTCCGGCAGACGTCCGTCGCGCGCGGGCAGCGCGGATGGAAGACGCAGCCCGACGGCGGGTTGATCGGGTTCGGCGGCTCGCCGGAGACGACGCTGCGCCGCCGGGCGCGGTTCTCGCGCGGATCGGGGATCGGGATCGCCTCCAGCAGCGCGGCCGCGTAGGGGTGGATCGGCTTCGTGTAGAGCTCCTCGGAGGGCGAGATCTCCATCAGCTTGCCGAGGTACATCACGGCGATGCGGTCCGAGACGTGGCGCACGACCGACAGGTCGTGGGCGACGAACAGGTACGTCAGGCCGAGGTCGTTCTGCAGATCGTCGAGCAGGTTGATGATCTGCGCCTGGATCGACACGTCGAGCGCCGACACGGGCTCGTCGAGGACGATCAGGCGCGGCTGCACGGCGAGCGCGAGCGCGACGCCGATGCGCTGGCGCTGGCCGCCGGAGAACTCGTGCGGGAAGCGGTTGACGTGCTCGGGCGACAGGCCGACGCGGTCGAGCAGCTCGCGCACGCGCTGCTCGACGTGCCCGTCGTCCTTGCCGGCGCGCTCGAGCGCCACGCCGACGATCTGGCCGACGCGCTTGCGCGGGTTCAGCGACGCGTACGGGTCCTGGAAGACCATCTGCATCTCGCGCCGCAGCGGCATGAGCTTGCGCCGCGAGGCGTGCGTGACGTCGGTGCCGCGAAAGCGCAGCGTGCCGCCGGTCGGCTCGAGCAGGCGCATGACCGTGCGCGACAGCGTCGTCTTGCCACAGCCCGACTCGCCGACGAGGCCGAGCGTCTCGCCCTCGCGCAGCGTGAACGTGATGTCGTCAACGGCGTGGACGTGGCCGACGACGCGGTCGACGAGGATGCCGTGCTTGATCGGAAACAGCAGCTTGAGGTGCTCGACCTCCAGCAGCGGGCCGTCGGCGGCGGGGCTCACGCCACGTCCCGCCCGGGCTTCGCCGGCGGCGTCGGGGCTCACGCCGTGTCCGGTCCGGGCTTCGCCGTCGTCGGCGGGGCTCACGCCGCGTCCCGCCCGGGCGTCGCCGGCGTCGGGGCCTTCGGGACGAGCCCGATCTCGCCCGGCGCGATCTCGCGCAGCCGGCGCTTGCGCTCGGGCGTCAGCCAGCAGCGGTCGCGGTGGCCCGGCGCCGCCTCGACGCGGGCCGCCAGCGGCGGCACCTTCGGGCACTCGCCGAACTCGTGCGGGCAGCGCGGGCGCAGGTGGCAGCCCTGCGGCCGGTTCGCGAGCGACGGCGGCAGCCCTGGGATCGTCGGCAGGCGCGCGCGGCGCGGGCGGTCGATGCGCGTGATCGCCCCCATCAGGCCCCATGTGTACGGGTGCTGCGGGTCGTAGAAGATCTCGTCGAGCGTGCCCTGCTCGACGATCCGCCCGGCGTACATCACCGCGACGTTGTCGGCGAGGTCAGCGACGACGCCGAGGTCGTGCGTCACGAGGATCAGCGCCGCGTTCGTCTCGTCGCGCAGCTCGCGGAAGCGCTGCAGGATCTGCGCCTGGATCGTGACGTCGAGCGCCGTCGTCGGCTCGTCGGCGATCAGCACGCTCGGGTCGCACGACAGCGCGAGCGCGATCATCACGCGCTGGCGCATGCCGCCGGAGAACTCGTGCGGGTAGGCGTCCACGCGCTCGCGGGCGCGCGGGATGCCGACGCGCTCGAGCAATTCGATCACGCGCTCGCGCGCCTGCTCGCCGTGCACCTCCTCGTGCGCCTGGATCTGCTCGACGATCTGCGTCCCGATCCGCATGACGGGGTTCAGCGATGCCATCGGGTCCTGGAAGATCATCGCGATCTGCGCCCCGCGGATGCGCTGCAGCTGCTTGCCGGAGGCGCTCAGCAGCTCGGTCCCCTTGTAGGTCGCGGTGCCGGCGAAGCGCGCGTTGGGCGAGCGCGTCAGGCCGAGCAACGTCATCGCGGTGACGGACTTGCCGCAGCCCGACTCACCGACGATCGCGAGGATCTCGCCCGCGCAGAGGTCGAACGAGACGCCGTCGACGGCCTGCACGAGGCCCTCGTCGGTCGCGAACGAGACGGACAGGTCGCGAACCTCGAGGATCGGCTCGCGCGTGCTCACGAGAGCCTGATCCGCGGGTCCAGCGCGGCGTAGACGACGTCGACGACGGTGTTCGACATGACGACGAAGAACGCCCCGAACATCGTGATCGCGAGCACCGGCGGGATGTCGAGCTGGCCGATCGACTCGGCCGCGTACTGGCCGACGCCCTGGAGGTCGAAGACGACCTCGGTGAGGATCGCGCTGCCGCCGACGACCGAGCCGAAGTCCAGGCCGAACAGCGTCACGATCGGGATGATCGAGTTGCGCAGAACGTGGCGCAGCAGGATCCGGCGCTCGGAGATCCCCTTCGCGCGCGCCGTGCGGACGTAGTCGTCGCTCATCGTGTCGAGCACGTTGGAGCGCAGCACGCGCGAGTAGAAGCCGATGAACAGCAGCGACAGCGCCGTCCACGGCATGATCAGGTGATACGCCCACTGCAGCGGGTTCTGGGTCAGCGGCACGTAGCCGCCGTTGGGGAAGATGCCGGCCTTGAAGCCGAGGTAGTAGTTCATCAGCGCCCCGACCCAGAAGACCGGCATCGAGATCCCGATCAGCGCGAGGACGGTCAGGAAGCGGTCGGCGAAGCGGCCCGCCTTGACGGCCGTGTAGAGCCCGAGCGCGATCGCGAAGAACATCCACATGATGCCGGCGCCGACCGCGAGCGACAGCGTCCGCGGGAAGCCCTGGCGGATCTCGCCGACGACGTTGACCTGGTTGGAGTACGAGATCAGGTCGCCCGTGAAGATCTTCTGCATCGTCCTCGCGTACTGGACGGTGACCGGCTTGTCGAAGCCCCAGGTGCGGCGGATCGCGTCGAGCTGCGCGGGCGTCTGGTTGCGCCCGGCGAGCCGGTAGGCGGGGTCGCCGTTGGGGATGACGTTGAAGATCGCGAACGTCACGACGGAGATGACGAACAGCACCGCGGCCATCGAGATGGCACGCCTGACGATGAAGCGCGCCATCTGCGCTCAGCGCTCCACGCGCAGCTTCGATCTCGGGTCGAACGCGTCGCGAACGCCGTCGCCGAAGACGTTCAGCGCCAGCACGGCGAGCACGAGCATCGCGCCCGGGACGATCGCCTGGTGCGGCCCGCTGACGATCTTCGCGACGCCGTCGCTGATCATCGTGCCCCACGACGGACGCGGCGCGCGGACGCCGGCGCCGAGGAACGACAGCGCCGCCTCGAGCAGGATCGCGTTGGCGATCATCAGCGGAAAGAAGACGATGATCGTCGAGGACAGGTTCGGCAGGATCTCCGAGAACATGATCCGAAACGGCCCGAGGCCCTGCGCGCGGGCAGCCTCGACGAACTCCTTCTCGCGCAGCGCCAGCACCTGGCCGCGCAGCGGGCGCGCCATGTACGGCGTGTAGACGAGGGCGATGATCAGCAGCGGGATCAGCAGCGAGTCGCCGCCGATCTCGACGGGGCCGAGCTGCAAGCCGCCGAGCGCGAGCGCCGTGCCGAGCGCGATGCCGAGCAGCAGCACCGGAAACGACCAGAAGATGTCCAGCGTGCGCGAGATGATCGTGTCCGTCCAGCCGCCGAAGTAGCCCGACAGCGTGCCGAGGGCGACCGCCAGCAGGATCGTCAGCGTCGCGGCTCCGGTGCCGATCATCAGCGACGTGCGCCCGCCGTACAGCAGCCGCACGGCGATGTCGCGACCGCTCTCGTCGGCGCCGAGGAAGAAGCGCCCGTGCCAGGTCGGCCCGATCGGCACGCCATCGGTGGAGACCACGTCCTTGAGCTTGCCGCCGACGTCGACCTGGTCGGTGATGTGGTTCTTGAAGGCGTCGGTGTGCGCGACGTCGTGTGACCAGTACGGCGCCGCGAGGCACACCGCGACGACGACGACGAACAGCATGCCGAACGTCAGCGCGATCTTGTTGCGGCGCAGGCGCCGCAGCGCCAGTCGCGACGGCGCGACGCCGGCGACCGGCTCGTCGTTGGCGCGGGCGCGGCCGACGAGCTGCTCGACGCCGACCTCGACGGCGGGGTCGATCGCCATCGCGCGCCTCAGCGCACCGTACGGGAGGACGCTGACGCGCCCTCCCGCCGGCACCGGGTTGCCCCTACTTCAGGCAGAACAGCGACCAGTCGTTCTTGTACACCGGGTGGACCCCCGAGCAGTTCTTGAAGTCCATGCGCTGCGAGAAGAACGAGGTCGACAGCTCGTTGCCGTAGACCGTCGCGTGCGCGCCCTCGATGACGAGCTTGTCGACCGCCGCCCACTTGTCGGCGACCTTCGCCGGATCGCTCTCCGGTCCCAGCTCCTTGAGCGCCGCGTCGAGCTTCGGGTCGCTCTTGAACTGGAAGTTGAACGTCGGGTTGGATGCCAGCGCCTTCGCCGAGAGGTTCGGCTCGAAGAAGTCCGCCGGGTGCGGGAAGTCCTGATACCAGTCCGCGAACCCGGCCTGGGCCTTGGTCTTCTTGTCGCCGATCTGGCCGAAGTACACCTGCTGGTCGAGGATCTTCGTCTTCGCCTTGTAGCCGATCTGCACCATGACGTCGCGCAGGTAGTCGATGATCTGCGGCCGCGGGTCCTTGTTGTTTGCCCAGACGGTGACCGTCATGCCCTTCGTGCCGGACTTCTCGACGAGCTGCCTGGCCTTGACGATGTTCGGCGGCCCCGCGGGATCGCCGTACGGGCACGGGTCGAGCTTCTTGTAGCCGGTCTTCGCGTACGCCGGCGGCAGGAAGTTGCACGACGGCACCAGGCGCCCGCCGAAGATGCGCTGCAGCGCGCTGCTGTCGATCGCGTAGTTGACGGCCTGGCGCGCCTCGAGCGAGTCGAACGGCTTGACCGTCTCGTTGAGGAAGAACCAGTACGTGTTCGGCGGGTTGGGATCCATCCGGAAGCGGTCGGAGTACTTCGCCTTGACCTCCGGCAGCAGGTCGCCGGTCGGATCCTCGGTCATGAAGTCGAGCTTGTTGTCGATGACGTCCTGCGTCATCTTCGAGACCGTCGACTTCGTCACCGTGAACTTGTCGATGTTGCCCTTGGCGATGCCCGGGATGTTGAAGCCGGGCGTCTTCTGCAGCGTGTACTCGCGCGTCGGGTTGATGACGTCGATCGTGTACGGCCCGATGCCGGGGATGCCGGGCGTGGCCTTGAACGGCGACTTCGCGGCGGGCGTCGGAGCGGAGTTGACGAGGCCGACGTTGTAGAGGAACTTGCCGTCGGGCTCCGACAGCTTGACGGTGATCTCACCCGTCGCGTCGTCGGACGTGATGCCCGAGATGTCGGCGTCCTGCTTCTTGGCCTTGACGTACTCCGACACGCCGGCGATCGTCGACGTGAACGACGAGTATGGGCCGCCGAGAAAGTTCAGGCGCTTGATCGTGTGCTCGTAGTCCGACGCCTTGACCGGCGTGCCGTCGGAGTACTTCAGGCCCGGGCGCAGCTTGAACTTGTAGGTCTTCTTGTCGGCCGAAACCTCGGGCAGCGCCTCGGCGAGGCCGGGGATGACCTCCGTGCCGTC
>JAWVGK010000138.1:0-9606 GCA_033855155.1 Solirubrobacteraceae bacterium
CGTTCAGCGCGAGGATGTACGCGCGGTTCTGGCCGCCGGTCGCGGCGAAGATGTCGAAGTTGTCGCGCACCAGCGCGCCCTCGGCGGAGATGTCCTGCACGCGCCTGCCGGCGGTCGAGTTGCCCGCCGCGCGCTCGGCGAAGTGCAGCCGCAGGTCGACGCTCGTCGCCGATCCGGTCGGCAGCGCGAAGCTCAGGGTGCGCTGGTCCTGCGGAACGCTGCCGACGTTGCCGCGATACGTGCGGTAGATCGGATCGTCGGTCGTGCGGTCGATCTCCAGCGGGACGGTGTTTGCGCCCTCGATCGGCGCAGAGGCCGGCGAGAACAGCCCCGTGTCGGGCCTCCACACGTCGCCGTTGACGTCGGTGTAGTCGCTCGACCCGCCGACGTCCACGCGCGCCAGGACGGGCCCGATCCAGTCGGGCTTCATGTTCGACATCAGGTAGACGTTGTCGTTGTAGTCGTAGTTGACGCCCGAGTAGTCCATCGACACGATCCAGCTGTCGGGGATCCGCACTCCGACGCCGTCGCGCGCCGGCCAGAAGCGCACGTGATGACCGCACGGCATCACGCAGCCGTTGCCGACGTCGGGCCCCGTCGCGTTCTTGGTCTCGTCGCTCCACTCCGTGTCGATCTTCAAGCCGAACGAGCCCGGCGGCGAGAAGCTGCCGGCGGCGAACGCCGGGTTGGCGTTGAGGTGCGGCAGGAAGCTCTGGCCCTCGATGCCCGCGTGCGTGAAGACCGAGTTCAGCGCCGTGCTGCCGCGCGCATGCCAGCGAAGCGTCGCCGTGTTGCCCTGCGTGTGGAAGGCGGCCAGCTGGCGGACGCTCACCGGCCTGCTCGGGTCGACGCGCGTCCAGTAGGGCGACAGCACCTCCTCACCGGCCGACTCGAGCTGCCCATGGCGGTTGATCGACTGATCGGCGTAGGTGAACGTCGTCCTGAAGCCGAACTCGGTGTTCATCATCGTCGTCAGCGACAGCTCCTGGCCGCCCTCGGACACCCGCTGCCACCAGCCCGCGAGCGTGACGACCCCGCTCGGTGCCGTCGCGTCGCTGGAGTCGATCGTCAGCGAGCCCAGGTGCACCTTCGTGCTCTGTGCCATGAAGCGCACCGTCACGTCGAGGAAGCCGCCGCCGCCGATCGTCGCGGGCAGCGCCGGGGGGTCGACGAGCGACCACGGCCCGCTGAGCGTCAGCGAGTTGATCGTCAACGGGCTGGCGCTGGTGTTCGAGATGCGCATCGTCGAGCGATCGTGGACGACGTTCGTCGGCGGGCTGGCGAGGCTGCCGATGCGATTGAAGACCATGCGATCGTCGAACGGCGCGCCGTCGAGGTTCGTCACGGAGATCTGGCTGCCGGTCGTCAGGCCCGGAGGCCGCACGTTGCGCATGATCGCCACGACGTCCTGGAAGTCATAGCCGCTCGTGCTCTCCTCGAACGCGATCACGTAGCTGTTGGCGACGACGGTGCCGTCGCTGCTCTTCAGCGGGTAGGCGCGCATGTGGTGCGCCAGCGCCGGGTCGAACCCGTTGCGGGCGTCCTCCGAGAAGACCTCGCGGTTCGAGAAGAACGGCCAGATCGTCGACATCGAGAAGGCCCCCGAGCCCGGGTCGAAGGTCCGGCTCCCCGAGACGACCGGGTCGAGCGACTGCGCCGAGGCATTCGCGACGCTGAACAGCGTCGTGCGCGCGCCCGTCGCCGGATACCAGCCGACGTTCGTGACCTCGCCGCTGTCGGACGGCGGCCCGAAGATCGCCAGCGGCTCGATCGTCACCGAGCCGGGGCCCGCCTTCTGCAGCCGCTGGAGGGGAACCTCGTCGCCGAGCAGGTCGCTCGACGGCAGCGCGTTGTCCGTCGGATCCGGATCGCCCGTCTTGATCGGGATGTCGTACGTGTCGAGGATCCACTGCAGCGACGGCTCGTTGGTGCCGCCGACGCCCTTCGTCCCCAGACCGCGCAGCGCGATGGTGACCTGCGGATGCGCGGGGTCGTTGCTGGCGAGCGTCATCGTCGCGCGCTTGGGGCCGACCGTCGTCGCCTCGAAGGAGACCTGCACCTGCTCGGTCGAGCCGGGTGCGACGTTCGACGGCCGCGCCAGCAGATGGAACTGGTTGGCGTTGGCGCCGGCGATCTCGACGGTCGAGACGGTCAGCGTCTCGGTGCCGGGGTTGCGGATCGCGACGCTCTTCGCGGCCGTCGGTCCCCCGCCCTGCACGTCGTTGAAGACCAGGCGCGTGGGACTCGGGGCGATCGCCGGACCGATGATCGGGACCTCGCCGTCGCCGCCCGCGCCGCCCGCCCCGGGCCGGGAACCCGTCGAACCGGCTCCCGTCGGGTCAGACCCCGAAGATCCCGTGACGCCCGGCTTGACCGACGATCCGCCGTTGGCGTCGACGATCGTCACCTTCGCCCTGGCGAGGACGCGCGAGCGGGTCTTGCGCGAGAACGCGACGGTGAAGCGCTCGCGGCGCTCGACGCGGCTGTCCTTCTTCAGGCGCAGCGCGATCGTCGCGCGCTTCTGGCCCTTGCGGAAGTGCACCGTGCCCTTCCTCGAGACGAAGTCCGACCCGGCACGCGCGGTGCCCGACTTCGTCGCGAACTTGATCGCCGCGGCCCTTGACGTGCTGGCGCGCTTGACCGTCACCTTGACGGTCGTGCCTTCCTTGCCGGTGGGGTTCGTCGCCGACAGCGCGGACTTCGCCGCGGCGCCCGCGGGCATCGCGAACAGCAGCGTCGCGAGCACCGTCACCGCGCACGCGCTCCTGCACCAGCGCGCCTTCGACCGTTCCAAGATGCCCATCGTCGACCTCCTCATGACGGCCGCAGCAGCGTGATGCGACTCGCGCCGAGCTCGGTGACGTAGAGGTTGCCGTTGCGGCGATCCTCGGTGATGTCGAGCGGGTCGACGAAGCCGGTGAGCCCGGTGATGCCGGTCTGCTCGCTCTGGATGTTGGTGTCCGCGCCGGGGGTCAGGACGACGACGTCGTCACCGGCGCTGTAGCGCGTGACGAGCAGCTTGCCGCGCAGGGCGCCGCCGAAGGCCCCGCCGCGGTACTCCACCGCGCCGTCGGGCGAGTAGTGCGCGCCGAGGTCGAAGGCGGTCCTGTAGTTGCGGTCGGGGTCCACGCCGACGGGGTACTCCGGCACCTCGTTGTAGTCCGATCCGTCGGTCGGGTTGCCGCCGTTGAGGACCCACTCGCAGCGCTTGGGGTTCGGATGGCCGTAGTAGCCGCCCTTGACGATGCGGTTGAGACGATCGTGCTGCGCGGTGGGCAGCGCGCTGAGACCCGGCACCGATGGACCGGTGTAGGCCCCGTCGGTGCCCGCGTCCAGGCGCTTGGCGCACGAGGATGGCAGCGATGCCGGCGTCGCGGGCGTGTTGCCGCCGGCGGCCGAGGCGTTGGTCGGCGCGTACAGCGCGCCGTTGGTGTGCCACACGAGGTCGAACGCGTTGCGCACGCCGCTGGCGTAGACCGTCAGCGGTGCGCCGCCCCGGAACGGGTCGTAGCTGCCGCCGTCCTCGCTCTTGACGTTCAGCGGCGGCGCGGTGATGGCGCCCGTGTCGATCCGCAGCACCGCGGCGTTGAGGACGTGCTCCTCGCGCATGCCCCACGCGCTGTCGGGCGCGCCCGTCGCGCTGTTGGAGCCCTGCGTGACGTACAGCGCGCCATCGGGCCCGAAGGCGACGCTGTTGGTCTGATGGTCGCGCACAGAGCGTGGCAGCCCGACGACGTAGTCCTCCACGGTCTCGAGGTTCGCGCCGCTGAGGCGCGTGATCTTGCCGCTCCAGTCGGTCGCGTTGTCGAAGGCGAACTCGTCGTTGGTGATCCACAGGATCGGGTTCGACGCCGTCGCGGCGGGATCGAACGCCAGCCCGAGGATCGTGCGCGGGCCGCCGGCGGCCGCCACGACGCTCGAGATGACCTGCGGGTCGCCGAGCGCGCCGTCGCCGGCGACGGGGAAGCGGTAGATGTTGCCGTCGATCGTCGCGGCATAGAGCTTGTCGTCGGGTCCCATCGTCAGCGTCGTGAAGCTCTGCCCCTGCGCGGTGGGGAGCGGGATCTGGTCGAACTGCGCGTGGATCGATCCGCCCCCGCCGCCGCTGCTCGAGCCGGTCGTGAACGAGCTGTCGAACGGCAGGAACGCGGCCCCGCTGACGTCCTTGACGCCGCTCGTGATCTCGACGCGGTACGTCGTGTTCGCCTGCAGCAGGCCCGTCGGCTGCAGGACGATCGCGTCCCCGCCGCCGGTCGTGTTGCGGTTCGCGGTGACGGCGGCGCCGTCGCTGTTTCGCACGAGCCGGACGGTGCTGGCGGTGAGCGTCGCGGGGTCGACCCCGGCGCCGACGTTCGGCAGCCGCACCTCGGCGGAGACCGCGGCATCGCGTGCGACGGCAGCCGCCCCGTCGGAGGGGCTGACGCTCGTGACCGACGGCCGCCTGGCCGAGGCGTCGCCGACGACGGTGAGGTAGTCGATCTTCGTGTTCGCGCCGCCGCGCGCGTCGATCGTCAACCGGCCGTCGGCGACGTTCACCGTGCGCGTGGTGGTGAAGAAGCGGTCGCCGGACGTCGGCCGAAAGGCGGCGATCGCGACCTGGCCCTCGATGTTGATGCGATCCGTGCTGTCGAAGAACGCGCCCGCGTCACCGACCGCGACGGTCACCCTGTAGGAGCCCGCGGGTACCGCCATCTCCCACGCCGCCGGCGTGGTGACGGCCGTCGCTGGTGCCTCGCTCGTCGGGAACTGCATGTGGATGAACGTGTCCAGCCGCTGGTCGGACGCCACCCCGCGCTCGCGCGCGTTGCCGCTGACGTCGAGCCCGACATGCGTCCCGTCGAGGCTGCTCTGCGCCACCCATCCCTGGCCGCGGAGGTCCGAGTACGCGGCGCCGCTGTCAGCCGTGTAGCCGCTGGGGATCGCGGCGCTCGCGGGCTGGAAGTTGATCGACATGCTGGGCAGGGACCACGGCATCGCGCTGACGGCCGCGGACGGCGCGCTGCGGTTGCCGGCGACGTCGCGGGCGACGACGACGTACTGGTAGGTCGTGCCGTTGACCGCGAGCGCGTCGCTGAACTCGGTGCTCCCGATCGGGGTGGCGCCGTTCAGCGGCGCTCCGGCCGTGCTGACCGGCAACCCCGTGTCGCGAAAGACGTCGTAGCCGGCGAGATCGGGCTCGGCGTTCGGGCTCCACGCGAGGTCGACGTGCCCGTCGCCGGCCGAAGCGCTGACGTTCGTCGGCGCCGCGGGCGCCGTCGTGTCGGTCTTGGAGGATCCCGTGCTTGGTCCCGTCGAGGTGGAGGTGCGGGTGCGATCGACGATCGTCACCTTCACCTTCACGAGGAGGCGCGGCCGGTTCTTGCGCGACAGCACGACGAGGAAGCGCTCGACGCCTTCGACGACGGAGTCGCTCGACAGCTTCACGCGGATGTTCGCGCGCTTGTGCCTGCGGGCGAAACTCAGGATGCCGTGCTTGGAGACGAAGTCCTTCCCCGCCTTGGCGGTGACCGACTTCGTCGCGAACCGCACCGTCCTGGGCCCTGTCAGCCTGGTGCGCTTGACCGACACCGTCACGGTCTTGCCCTCCTTGCCGGTGGCGCCGTTGGCGGAGATCACCGGACGCGGCTTGGCGCCCGCCGGCGCGGCGCACGTCAGCGCGGCGACGATCGCCAGCCCCAAGACGCTCCTCCATAAGCGCAGACCCCACCGCCCCATGGCGTCAACATACCCGTTCGTCGCGGGCGCGTGACCAACCCATATGGGGGGGTCTTTCGCGGGGCCCGGGCCGCGCTCAGCTGAGCCGCTCGACGAGCATCGCCTGGCCCATTCCGCCCGCGACGCACATCGACTCGATGCCGTAGCGGCCGTCCTTGGCGTCGAGGCCGTTGAGCAGCGTCGTCATGATCCGCGCGCCGGTCATGCCGAACGGGTGGCCGAGCGCGATCGCGCCGCCGAACGGGTTGAGCTGCTCGGCCGTGATGCCGAGATCGCGCATGCACGGCACGATCTGCGCGGCGAAGGCCTCGTTGATCTCGACCACGTCGATGTCCTCGATCTTCAGCCCGCTGTGCGCGAGCAGCGCCTCGATCGCGGGGATCGGACCGAGGCCCATGAGCTCCGGGCGGATCGCGGCGACGGTCGAGGCGACGATCCGCGCGCGCGGGCGCAGGCCGAGCTCGGCGGCGCGCACCTCGCTCATGACGAGCACCGCCGCGGCCCCGTCGTTCAACGGGCAGGCGTTGCCGGCGGTGACGGTCCCGTCCTCCTTGAAGACCGGGTTCAGGGCGGCGAGCTTCTCCATCGTCGTGCCGGGCCGCGGGCCGTCGTCTTTGCAGAACTCGCCGGCGCCGTCGGGCAGCTGCACGCCGACGATCTCGCGGTCGAAGTGGCCCGACGCCTGCGCGGCGACGGCGCGCGTCTGCGACGCGAGCGCCCACTCGTCCTGCGCCTCGCGGCTGACGTCGCGCTGCCGGGCCACGTTCTCGGCGGTCATCCCCATCGGGATGTAGACGTCGTACAGCGAGCCGTCGGAGCCGTCGAGCAGCGGGTGCTTGGCGTCTTCGGGCATCGCCGCACCGAGTCCCGCGCGCGAGACGGCCTCGACGCCGGCGGCGACGTACTGGTCGCCCTCGCCGGCGCGGATCGCGTGGAAGGCCATGCGCAGCGTCTGCAGCGACGAGGCGCAGAAGCGATTGACGGTGCAGGCGGGGACGCTGGCGTCGAAGCCCGCCAGCAGCGTCGCGTTGCGCCCGACGTTGTAGCCCTGCTCGCCGATGCCCGACGCCGAGCCCATCATAACGTCGACGGTCTGGTCGAAGTCGACCGCGGGGTTGCGCTCGCGCAGCGCGCGCAGCGGCGTCGCTGCCAGCTCGTCGGCGCGAACGCCGATCAGCGAGCCCTTGAACGCGCGTCCGATGGGGGTGCGGACGGCGTCGACGATCACGGCTTCGGGCATGGGGGCGCTCCTTCGGGTTGGTTGTGCCTCCGGCGGTCGCACTCCACGGAAGCGTGTTTCACACCGGCGTCGCACTCGCCGAAGCCACGATGGATTGTGACACGAACCGATGTCGAGGTCGCCGGCGCCCGCGCGAGCGCGTCGCGCGCCATCCCTCCGCGGGCGCCCGCCTGAACGCGTCACGGGGGGAGCCAGCCGGCCGCGCCGCCCGCGCGAGCGCGTCGCGGGCCATCCGTCCGCGGCGCCCGCGGCACGCTCGCATTGGGTGCTCGGCGCGCCGACGTGGAGGTCATGGCTCACGCTGTCAGTCGCCTGCTTCGCCGTGGCGCCGCGTGTGCCCTGCGAGCCGCCGGGCGAGCGGGTGCGGCATCCGCGCTCGTCCTCGTCGCGGCGGCCCCCGCGTCCGCGCTCGTGCTGCCGAGCACGCCGCTCGTGCCGGGCCTGCCGACGATCTCGAACATCATCTCGGTCCCCGGGCTGCCCACCGCGCCCGCGATCACGCAGCTTCCGACGGGGCCGCTGCGCTCGCTGCTCGGCCTTCCGGGGCCCGATCGGCTGCTGGTGCGTGGCCTGCTCGGCGGAGCGCTGCTGGGCCTGGAGGGGCCCGATCGCCTGATCGGCGGTCCCGGACCCGATCGCCTCGACGGCGGCACCGGGCCCGACTCGCTGTTCGGCAACGGCGGCGACGACCACCTCGCGGGCGGCTCCGGCGGCGACCACCTCTACGGCGGCGAGGGCGCCGACCAGCTGTTCGCCGGCTTCGGCTCCGACGTGCTCGAGGGCGGGCCCGGCAACGACGTGCTCGCCGGCGAGGCATCCCCGGACGTGCTGCACGGCGGCGACGGCGACGATCTCGTCCACGGCGGGGGCGGCGGCGACACGATCGACAGCGGCGCCGGCAACGACGTCGTGTACGCGGACTCGGGGCCAGACTCGATCGTGGCCGGCGACGGCGACGACACGGTGTACGTCAACAACGGCACGGCGGCCAACAGCGTCGACTGCGGCGCCGGCAACGACGCCGTCGTCATCAACCCCTACTCGATGCCGGGCGGCATCTCCAACGCGCAGGCCGTGCGCAAGGGCCAGATTCGCAACTGCGAGCGCGTCATCGAGGCCGCGCCGCTGATCGACCCGAGCTTCGGCATCCGCGTGCTGCTCGCCGACCGCGGCGGCTCCAGCAGCGGCAGCCCGCGCAACGACAACCTGCTCGGCGGGCGCGGCTCCGATCGCCTCGACGGCGGCGACGGCGACGACGTCATCTGGGCCGACCGCCACCTGCCCGACGGCGGCTTCGACGCCGTCGACGTCCTGATCGGCGGCGCCGGGCGCGACACGATCTACGGCGGGCGCGGCTTCAACACGATCTACGGCGGCGCCGGCGACGACTTCCTGCAGGGCGGCGCGTTTCGCAACGTCATCCGCGGCGGCGACGGCGACGACGAGATCCGCCTGCGCGGCAAGGGCGCCAACCGCGTCTTCGGCGGCGCCGGCAACGACATCGTCCACGCGCTCACCAACGGCCGCGGCTCGATCGACTGCGGGCGCGGCTACGACACCGTCTTCACCGGCCGCAAGCGCCCGCGCCTGCGCGGCTGCGAGCACGTCGTCAACCGCTACAAGGTCACGCGGCGCGGCACGGTCGGCTGAGGTTCGGCGCTCGCGCTATGCGAGCTGCTTGCCGGCGAGCGCCGCGTGCGCGGCGACGCTCTGGGCATAGGCTGCGAAGTCGGCAGCGTGCAGCGACTGCGGCCCGTCGCAGCGCGCGTGCTCGGGATCCTGATGGACCTCGACGATGATCCCGTCGGCGCCGATCGCGGCGGCCGCGCGCGACAGCGGCTCGACGAGGCGCCGGTCGCCGGCGGCGTGGCTGGGGTCCACGATGACCGGCAGGTGCGTGTGCAGCTTCAGCCACGGGATCGCGCCGAGGTCGAGCGTGAAGCGCGTCGCGGTCTCGAACGTGCGGATCCCGCGCTCGCAGAGGATGACCTCCTCGGTGCCCTCCTTGAGGACGTAGTCGGCGGCCATCAGCAGCTCGTCGAGCGACGACGACAGCCCGCGCTTGAGCAGCACCGGCTTGCCGAGCCGGCCGGCGACCTCCAGCAGCGCGTAGTTCTGCATGTTGCGCGCGCCGATCTGCACGACGTCGGCGACGGCGCCGACGGCCTCCGCGTGGCCGGCGTCGAGCAGCTCGGTGACGATCGGCAGGCCGGTCGCCTCGCGCGCGTGCACGAGGATCTCGAGCGCGGCGGCGCCCATGCCCTTGAAGGCGAACGGCGACGTGCGCGGCTTGTAGGCGCCGCCGCGCAGCATCGACGCGCCGCCGGCGCGGACGGCCTCGGCCACCTCGAGCGTCTGCTCGGCGGACTCGACCGTGCAAGGCCCCGCGATCAGGCAGAAGGTCTCGCCGCCGCCGACCGTGCGGCCCGCGATCTCGAAGCGACTCGGCTCGTGGTGGCTGAGCTCGGACGAGGCGAGCTTGTAGGGCCGCGAGATCGGCACGACGCGGTCGACGCCGCTCATCCCCTCCAGGCCGAGCTCGACGACCCCCTCGGGATCGCCGATCGCGCCGATCGCCGTCGTCAGCGCGCCGGGCATGACGACGACGTGCACGCCGGTCTCGGCCAGCCGCTCGCGCACGGCGTCGATCT
>JAWVGK010000139.1:0-7417 GCA_033855155.1 Solirubrobacteraceae bacterium
TCGGCCGCCATCACGCGCGCCTGCTGCAGGACATGCCGCAGGTCCGCTTCGCGGGCGCCGTGGACCCCGGTGGCGACCGCTTCGGCGCCGTGCGCGACCCCGAGATGATCTTCGCGACGACGGACGCGCTGCTGGCCCGCGGGGCGCCCGACTTCGCGGTCGTCGCGGTCCCCACCGAGGAGCACCTGGCCGCCGTCCGCGCGCTCGCCGGCGCGGGCGTCAGCGTCCTCGTCGAGAAGCCGCTGGCCAGCACGGTCCCCGAGGCGCAGGCGATCATCGACGCGGTCCGCGAGGCCGGCGTCCAGGCCGCCGTCGGCCACGTCGAGCGCTTCAACCCCGCGCTGCTCGAGCTGCGCCGCCGCGTCTCGGACGGCCAGCTCGGCGAGGTCTTCCTCGTCGCCACCGAGCGCGTCGGCCCGTTCCCCGACCGCGTGCGCGACGTCGGCGTGGTCAAGGACCTCGCCACGCACGACCTCGACCTCGTCGGCTGGCTGGCGCAGTCGCCGGTCCGCACCGTCGCCGCGCAGACCGCGCATCGCATGGGCCGCGAGCACGAGGACCTCGTCCTGGTGACCGGGCGGCTGGCCAACGACGTCCCGTTCTCCTGCATCGTCGACTGGCTCACCCCCACCAAGCGCCGCCGGACCCGGATCCTGGGCGACCGCGGGATGCTCGAGGCCGACACGCTCACCGCCGACCTGACCCTGTACCGCAACGGCTCGGTGAGCTCGGAGTGGTCCAGCGCGCAGGCCATGCGCGGGGTCAGCGAGGGCGACGCGGTGCGCTTCGCCCTAGCCCGGCGCGAGCCGCTGCTCGTCGAGCTCGAGGCGTTCTGCGACTTCGTCCTGGGCGACGACGCGTCCCCGGCGGTGACGCTCGAGGAGGGGCTGCAGACCGTGCGCTGCGCGGAGAAGGTGCTCGAGAGCGCCGCCGGCTCGCGGACGGTGCGCGTGTCGGGATGAGGGCGGTCGTCGTCGCGCTCGGCAAGATGGGCCTGCCGCTGGCGGCGTACATCGCGCGCGCGGGGCACGACGTCGTCGGCTGCGACGTCGACGCTCGCGCGGTCGAGCTCGTCAACGCCGGGCGCGCGCCGTTTCCCGGCGAGGTCGGCCTCGAGGACGCGCTGGCGGCGGCGGTCGCCGCCGGGCGCCTGCGCGCGACAACCGACACGACCGCCGCCGTCGCGGACGGGCCCGACCTCGTCGTCGCCGTGGCGCCGCTGTACGTCGACGCGCAGGCGCAGCCGGACTGGCGCAACGTCGACGCCGTCTGCGACGCGATCGGCCGCGGCCTGCGCGCGGGCACCGTCGTGAGCATCGAGACGACCGTCCCCGTCGGCACGACGCGCACGCGCGTCGCACCGGCGCTCGAGGCGGCGAGCGGGCTGCGCGCCGGGTCGGACTTCGACGTCGTCTTCAGCCCCGAGCGCGTCTCGTCGGGGCACGTCTTCCGCGACCTCGACACGTACCCCAAGCTCGTCGGCGGCCTCGACGTCGGCGGCGAGGCGCGCGGCGCCGCCCTCTACGAGCGCTTCATCCGCGCCGAGGTGCGGTCGATGGGCTCCGCTGAGGCGGCCGAGCTCACGAAGCTCGCCGAGACGACCTACCGCGACGTCAACATCGCCTACGCCAACGAGCTCGCGCGCTACGCCGACCGCCTGGGGCTCGACGTCGGCCGCGTGATCGAGGCCGCCAACAGCCAGCCCTACAGCCACATCCACAGCCCCGGCGTCGCCGTCGGCGGGCACTGCATCCCCGTCTACCCGCACTTCCTGCTCGCCGGCGACCCCGGCGCGCGCCTGCCCCGCGCGGGCCGCGAGGTCAACGACGCGATGCCGGCCTACGCCGTCGACCTGCTCGAGCGAGGGCTCGGAGGGTCGCTGCGCGATCGCTCCATCCTGATCCTCGGGGTCGCGTACCGCGGCGGCGTCAAGGAGACGGCGTTCTCCGGCGCCGCGGCGCTGCGCGACGTGCTTCTCGCGCGCGGCGCGCGCCCGCTCGCGAGCGACCCGCTCTACGACGACGACGAGCTGCGCGCTGCCGGGTACGAGCCGTGGCCGGCGGCGAGCGCGGTCGACGGCGCGATCGTCCAAACCGACCATGCCGAGTACCGGTCGCTCGGGCCGGCCGACGTCGGCGGCGCGACGGTCGTCGTCGACGGGCGCGGCGTACTCGACCTCACGGCGTTCGCGGCGGGCGGCGTGCGCGTGCTGCGCATCGGCCGGCCGGCGTAGCCTCTGGGGCATGACCGACCTCACGATCTACGAGAAGCGGACGTGCTCGACGTGCCGCAGCCTGTCGGCGCTGCTGGACGAGCACGGCATCGACGCCGAGCGCGTCCAGTACCACGTCGAGGGCATCGATGAGGCGACGATCCGCGAGCTGCTGGGCAAGGCGGGCATCGGCCCGCGCGACGCGCTGCGCATGCGCGAGCCGCTCGTCGCGCAGCTCGGGCTGCTGGAGGGCGACGGCGTCGGCGACGACGAGCTGATCGCGCTGATGGCCCAGCACCCCGAGCTGCTGCAGCGCCCGATCGTCGTGCGCGGCGAGCGCGCCGTGCTGGCGCGGCCGGTCGAGCGCGTGCTCGAGCTGCTCGACGACGACGCGTAGCGGAGGGCCGGGCGCGGGGCGCGCCTACACTGACCGGCGATGCTCCCGCGCCCCACGGTCAGCGTGCGGCAGGCGCGCCGCGAGGACTTCCGGCCGCTGGCGGCGATGCTCGCGCGGGCGTTCTACGACGATCCCGTGACGAGCTGGTTCTATCCCAACCCGCGGCGGCGGCTGGCGCGCGCGACGCGCTTCTTCGGGATCCGGCTGCGTCAGCTCGCTGACCAGGAGCTGATCTTCACGACCGAGGACCACGCCGGCGCGGCGCTGTGGACGCAGCCCGGCCGCTGGCGCGAGGACCTGCGCCAGTCGCTGATGCTGCTGCCGATGCTGCCGGTCCTGCTGCCGCGCATCCGGCGCTCGACGCGCGCGGTGCGAGAGATCGAGCGCCGTCATCCCGTCGTGCCCCACTACTACCTGTCGGTGCTCGGCACCGACCCAGACCAACAGGGCGGAGGTATTGGCTCCGCCCTGCTGGCTCCGGTTCTCGATCGTTGCGACGTCGAGGGGATCGCGGCCTACCTCGAGTCCTCCAAGGAGAGCAACGTCGCCTTCTATGTTCGTCACGGGTTCAGCGTGACCGACCGCATCGAGCTCCCCGACGGGCCGTCGCTGTGGTTCATGTGGCGTGAAGCGCGCCGCCCGACAGCAGGCCGCCGAGCAGCGAGTTGATGAGGTTCGTCACCGTCGACAGGACGCCGCCGACGGGCGAGGCACCGACGACGCCGCCGCCGCCGAGCAGGCCGCCGAGCAGGTCGCTGATGACGTTGCCGACGTCGCCGGTGCCCGGGATCGTGCCCGCGCTTCCGCCGACGAGACCGCCGAGCAGGCCGCTGAAGATGCCCGTGATGCCGCCGAGGCCGGCCGTCGCGCCCGCTGCCGAGCCGCCGCCGACGATCGGCAGTGCGCCGATGACCGAGTTGATCAGGCCGGTGATCGTGCTGAGCACGCCCGGGAGGATCGAGCCGGAGATGCCGGTGACCTGCGTCAGGATGTTGCCGAGCGGGGCCTGAGCGTCAGCCGACATCAGCGGCAGGAAGCCCTGGATCATGGTCATGGCCGTCTGGATGGCCTGCGTCGCGACCGCGAGGCACTGACCGACGAGCCCGGTGATCGTCTCGGGCAGCGAGCCGGCGTTCAGCGCGTTGTCGAGGTTGACGACCTCGGTTGCGTCGCCGGCGCCGAGCGAGGCGATGATCGAGGCCAGCATCGGCTGAACGCTCGCGGGAACGTCGTCGAGCAGTCCGGTGAGGATCTGCAGGATCTGCGCCTTGCCGGCGATCGTCGGCTGGATGGAACCGGCGATGAGCGACTGCGCGGGACCGTCGTCGACGAGCGCGGTCAGCGTCTCGAGCAGCGTGTCGTACTGCGTGCCGGCGATCGTCAGCGCTTGAGCGGCCGTCGCGGCGCTGTCCGCGGTGACCGAGCGGGTTGCCATCCCGCGAGCGGTGCGCGACGCGGCTGCGGTCTGCGAGCGAGCCGTCTTCAGCTCACGCTTGGCGAGCGTGCTCTTGCCGGCGCGGACGGCGCGCTTGAGCCGCTTGACGGCGGTCTTGGCGTTGGAGACGTTCGCCTGGACTGCGGCGACGGACGCCTTCGACGTGACCTTGTGCTGGGTGCTGGCCGACGCCGTGGCGGGAACCGCCGCGACTGCGGCGACGCTCGCCATGACGGCGATGGAACGACGGATTTGAGACATGTGGGTTGTGCCCCCTTCGGCAACTGGGCGACCTCGGAGAGGCCCCTGGTTTTGCGCACCCGCCTCGCGACGGGATTGCCTTTTCGGTTGACTGACCCCTACCACGGAGCAGCAGGCTGGTTGTGATGTGGTACTTCGAGAAGTTTTCGAGCTGGCGCGTTGGCGCTCGTGTCAGCGATGGGCGAACAGCCGCGCGAGCAGCGCCTGCACGCCGTCGAGGACCTGTCGCACCGGCGCGAGCACGGTCTGCACGGTCGTCGAGGGCGCTGCCGGCGCGGCGATGGGCGTCGTCTCCGGGAGCGTCAGGCCGAGCGTCGCGAGCACATGCTGGATCGACGTGCGCAGCGGGCCGAGCGTCTTGTCGAGCAGCCCGGTCGCGAGCGCCAGCGCGTCCGCCGATCCGTCGGCGGCGACGGCCTGCGCGTCCGCGTAGGCCTGCTGGACCTCCTTGCGCAGCCGCTCGAGTCGCTCGAGCGGCGTCTCGGCCGGCTTCGTCGCGGTCACCGGCGCGTGCGTCGCGGGCTGCGGCTGGGCGACGACCGGCGCGGGAAGATGGCTGACGGTGGGGGCGGGCGCCAGCAGCGCCGGCGTGCGCGCATGCGCCGCCGTCGAACGCGCCGGCGCGCTGGAGCGCACGCCGGAGCGCGTCGCGCGCACGAGGTCGCCGCTGCGAGCGCGAGCGACCGTCGCGGCGGCGACGTGCGATGCGGCGGCCGCGCGTGCGGCGGCGCGCAGCGCGCGTGCCGTGGCCCGCTCGGGACGCTGCGTCGCCTGCGCCGTGGTCGTGCCGCGCGCGGGCTGTGCGACGTGGTGGATCTCGACGGCGGCCGTGCCGGTCGTCGCGACCGCGGCCGCGACGGCGAGGCCCTTGAGCGCCATCGGAAGCGCCGACCAGCCGGCGGCGCCGCCGGCGGCCGTGGCCGAGGCGCCCCCGCCCGCCAGCAGCGCGGTCCCGCCGCCGCCGGCGCCGAGGCCGAGCGCGCCCATGATCGCGGCGCCGGAGACCCATGGCGCCAGCAGGTGCAGGTCGCCGCGGCGGGCGCCGATCGAGCGCTGGAAGGAGGCGCAGTCGTCGCACGAGCGCAGGTGGGCGCGGATGCCGCGCGCGCGCAGGCTGCGGCGGTCGCCGTCGGAGATCGAGTGGCGCACGCTGACGCACGCGGTGTCGCGCCCCGCGACGGCGTCGTGCAGCGCGGTGCGGGCATCGAAGACCGCGCGCCGGGCGGCCTCGACGGTGAGGCCGAGCGCGGAGCCGATCTCCTCGTAGCTCAGGCCGTTGAGCTCGCGCATGACGAGCGCGCCGCGCTGGCGCTCGGGCAGCGACTGGAGGTCGTCGACGAGCTGCTCGAGGCGGCCGCGATGCTCGGCGTCGACCTCGGGTCCGGGCACGGTCGGCTCGTTTGCGGCCTGCAGCTCGGTTTGCGGGCGCCGGCGGCGCATGATGTCGATCGCCTCGTTGTGCGCGATCTTGTAGAGCCACGGTCGCAGCGGGCGGCCGGACTCGCGGCCGGGCAGCGCGCGCAGGGCGCTCTCGAGCGCGTTCTGGGTGGCGTCGTGGGCGTCCTCGGGGTCGCGCAGGATCGAGCGCGTGTAGCCGAGCAGGGGGCCGTAGTAGCGCTCGTAGAGCGCGGTGAAGGCGGCGTCGTTGCCGACGGCGGCGCGGCCGGCGAGCGTCTCGTCGCCGAGGCGCGACCACGGGACGACGCGCAGCTGGCGGGGCGCGGGCAGGGTCGCGGTCGCGGACATCTTCGGTCTCGTATCGGCAGAGCCGCGCGAATGTTGAGATCGGCGTGGAGCGTCTGGGCACATGGACGCTCGCGTGCTGCGCTTCGTAGTCTTGACGAGGTGAGCGCCGCCGTATCGACCGTCGCGAGCATCGGCTCGTTCTTCGATGCGATCGGCTCGTTCTTCGACAGCCTGGCGCGCGTCGGATGGACGCCGCTCGGCCTCGGCGCCGTCGCGTTCGTGGTCTACCTGACGCTGCGCTCGCGCGCGTTCTTCAACACGCTGCGCGCCGCATATCCGACCGAGCGCTTCCAGTACCGGCGCATCTGGGGCGCGTACATCGCCTCCTACGGCTTCAACAACGTCATCCCCGCGCGCGGCGGCGACGTCATCAAGCTGTTTCTCGTCAAGCAGTCGATCCCGAACGCGACGTACCCCGCGGTCGGCGCCGCGATCTGCGTCGAGGCGGTCTTCGACGCCGTCATGGCCGTCTTCATCCTCGCCTTCTCGTTCACGCAGGGCGTCTTCCCGAAGCCGCCGGACTTCGCGAAGCTCGACGCCTTCGACCTGTCGTTCTTCGCCTCGCACCCGAAGTTCACGCTGTTCGCGATCACGCTGTCGGCGGTGCTCGTGCTCGCCGGCTTCGCGGTGCTGTCGCAGCGCGTCAAGGCGTTCTGGGCGCGCGTGCGCCAGGGGCTGACGATCCTCGGCGATCGCCGGCGCTACGTGCGCGAGGTCTTCCTCGTCCAGCTCGCGGGATGGGCGTTTCGCTTCGCCGCCTTCTGGCTGCTGCTCGACGCGTTCAACGTCGGCGGCTCGGTGCGCAACGTCCTGCTCGTGCTCGGCGTCAACGCCGTCGCCGCGGTCGTGCCGTTCACCCCCGGCGGGGCCGGCGTGCAGCAGGCGCTGCTCGTGAAGGTCTTCGCGGGCGCCGCGACGGGGGCGACGGTTGCGGCCTACTCCGTCGGGCAGCAGATCGTCATCGCCGTCGTGACGCTCGCGGTCGGGTTCCTCGCGCTCGTCACGATCTTCCGGATCCGCTCGTTCAAGGAGGCGATCCGCCTCGGGCAGGCCGAGCGCGATGCCGAGAAGGCCGCCGCCGCGGGGCGGGCTGCGTCGCAGGAGGCCTGAGGCCTACTGCAGGCCGCTGCGCGCCTCGCGCACGAGCGCGACGGCGTCGGGGAAGACGACGGCCATGACCGCGCGGATCTGCTCGGCCTGCTGCTCGACGGTCCCCTGGATGTTGACCCTGTTGATCGCCGCAACGGTCATCTCGACCGCGAGCTTGATCGCGTTGTCCGCCCAGACGAGGCCCTGCTGCGCCTGCATCTGCTCGGCGAATTCCGCCATCTTCCGCGATAGCTCCTCGGGATCGCCGAAGAGTCCT
>JAWVGK010000140.1:0-18974 GCA_033855155.1 Solirubrobacteraceae bacterium
TCCATCGTGGGAGAACAGCATGCGCCAGTTTCCGCTCGACCAGCTCGACAAGTTGCCGGGTCACGTCGTCGAATGGCAATTGAAGGCCCGGGACGCAACGGCGCTCAGCCAGCGCGTCGAGCATCGCAAGAACGCGTCGTTCAACCAGTCAAAGCACTTCTCCAGCGTCAAGGAAACCCGTAACTCCCATAATCCCTTGGCGTCGTGGCTGGCCATTACCCTCGAGCTCGACGGGGTGTTAAACCGGGAAGCCCTGGAGGCCGCGCTGCTCTTCCTGGCGCGGCGGCACGAGGTGCTGCGCTGCGAGTTTCAGCACCTGGCCGGCGACCTGTCGTGTGATGTGTGTGCCCCTGAGGACATCGAGCTGGAGGCCTGCGACTGCGGTGACGTTGGCACGACCGCGGAGCTTCAAGCGTTTCTGATGGCGGGTTTCGAGCGCAATACCGACACGCTCGCCTGGCCGCTGTACACGATGGGCGCTGTCATTCGGGACGATGGCCCCACCACCGTCTATCTCGCGTTCGACCACATCGTGTCAGACGGGATCTCACTGCTCTTTGTCGTCAACGACATCGAAGTGGCCTACGCGGCCTTCTGTCGTGGTGAGGAGGTCGATCTTCCCGCCGTCGGCGGCTACGCGGACTTCGCCCACGAGCAGCGGGCTCGATACGGCTCGATCGACGACGCAGACGACCGCCTCGACTACTGGAAGGCGTTCGCGTCGGACGGAGGTGAGTTCTTCCCACGGTTCCCGCTGGACATCGGCGTCGAGCCGGGTAGCCTGCACGACGTCGTAAGTGACAGCGGGACGCTGCTGAGCTTCGAGGAGGCGGAGGCGTTCGATGCCCGCTGCCGCGAGGCCGGCGGCAAGGTGTTCATGGGCGTGCTCGCCGCGGTCGCGATATCCCTGCGCAAGGAGGGCGGTCCGGACGTGTACCGAGGGCTGATGCCCGTGAGCGAGCGCGGTCGGGGGGAGTGGCAGAAGTCCGTCGGCTGGTTCGTCAACACCCTGCCCATAGAGTTCTCCGTCGCGGCAGATCTGGAGTTCGCACAGATCATGGCGGGTGTCCGCGCCGGCTTCACGGAGATGATGACGAGCGCCGACGTTCCCTTTGTCCGAGCATGGCAGCTGCTCTCGCCGGAGCTCTTCTCGCTGCACTCCTGGCCGTACCCGGTGAACTTCTTCTCGTACATCGACACGACGAGGTTTCCAGGATCCGAGCATCACGAAGGCTGGAACCCGACGGCGTATGTGTGGAGCGCGAACTCGAACTCCGCCAACTCGTGGTTCTTGCGCGACGCCGAAGGGGTGCACTTCAACTCGATCTACGCGGACACGCCCAAGGGGCGAGCTGTCATGGCGGGCGTCCACCGCTCGCTGCGGGAGACGTTGCAGGCCATGGCAGCGGTCGCGCTCCCGGCCGGAGCCTGAGCGCTGCCCGGCTCGCACATGGACGCACGACGATGAGCTGACGCCGAGGCCCTGAGCACGCAACGGCACGCTTCGCCGCGCGGGCAACGCGGTGCCCCCGAGCACGTCGGGGGCACCCCGCTGCTGCGACGCGCGCGTCAGGGAACGATCCGAACCCTGGCGGAGATGCCGCCGTTGACGACCTGATCGACGTGCGCCACGCGATCGACTCGTACCGGGGTCGGGTTGTCGAGACTCGAGACTTCGAGCCTCGCCAGGACGGCCGTGTTCGTCGGGGCGTTGGCCAGCGAGGCGATCATCTCGTCGAATGACGCTGCCGCTGGTTCGGTGCTCGGCTCGCCATCGCTCGGTTGCGCCTGCCGCCCGACCGACAGCGACGCCTCGGATCCCGCTGCGTCCGGAACCGGGAGGGTCATGTACAGCGTCTTCGTGCTCCCGCGACCGCGGTAGGGCGTCAGCGTCACCCGCAGCGTGAGGTTGCGCTTAGCCGTCGCGTCGACGGTGTCGCCCGCGACGACCGGGACGTAGGCGCCGTTCTTTCGAACCTCCAGCCGCGTGACGGTGTAGGCGCGGTACTGCTCGTCGGTGGACGCCGTGAGGCCGATCGAATCGAACGTCGGGTCGGTGAACGGGTTGGACTCGATGACCGAGAGCTGACCGAGGAGCTCGACGATCGACTCGAACGTCACGTCCTGCAGCGACGCGTACTTGTTGGACCTCACCAGCTTGAACGCCGCGCCGGACGCGGTCCTCCCGCGAACGTCCCAGCCGACGGTCGTCGATCCCTCGCCGACCTTCTGGGCGACGCGGTCGAGGTTCGAGAGCAGGTGGATCCCCGTCGCGTCGGGAATGAACCGGTGGTCATAGACGGACGTGGTACCCGTCCGCGACACGCCGGTCGTGTTCGACGTCACTACCGAGCGGACGCTCGTGGACCTCGGCGTCGTCCCCAGCGTCGCGCGGATCGCCGCGAGGCGGTCCTGGTCGAGGGTGCCCACCGTCGCACCGATGTTGGCGACCTTGAACGGCCCGAACAGGTTGTCCTGCTGGACGTACAGGACGTTGGCGAGGTTGGCGCTGTCGGCGACCGATCCCCCCAGGGTGAACGGGTGCCCGAACGCCAGCGCCTTGCCGGAGCAGATCGCGGTGGTCGTCCCGACGCCGCCCAGGGTGGCGTCCCCGGAGGCCAGCAGCGCCGCGAAGTTGCCGCCCGGAACGACCTTCGACGCCGCTGCGGTGCCGGCGGTGCGCGCCGCGCTCGAGTACAGGATCGTGTTGGTCAACCCCTTGTCCTCGAACCCCGCCTGGAACGCCGCCAACCGCGATGCGCTCAGGCCGGACACCCCGAGTGGGGTGGGAAGCGCCCGCAGGCCGCCCGCGGCGCGCGCGTTGGTGGCGACGCGGGCGGCGAGACCGAGCGTGAGGTTCTCGTACATCGCGGCCGCGGGCGTGATCCCGGCGACGCTCGACGCGCCGGCGAGACCGTAGGCGATGGCTCCGATCAGGCGGCCGTCGGCGGCGTACACGGGAGATCCCGACATCCCGGCCCAGACGCCGCCGGCGGCGCGGATCGCCGCCGAGTCCGTCGACGCGACGATCATGTCGATCCCCGGAGCGATTCCGTCGTGCAGGACACCGGTGATCGTGACCGAGAACGGCTGTGGCGTCTCGCCCTTGCTGACCGTCAGGCCCGAAGCGCTCTGCCCATCCCTGAGCTGGGCCACGGGGAACGCGGCCGGGCAGTTGCTCGCGGCTGCCGCCTTGACCGAGGCCGGCGCGGCCGCCATCGCCCCCGCGACGCCGACGAACGGCAGCGAGAGGCCGACAGCCAGGCCGCTCAGTACCGCAGCAGCGGGCGCGTTGCGTCTGGACGTGCATCGCCCACGGTGGTGACGCTGATCAATCACGGATTCCTCCTTTGGAGGCTCGGGGACCCAACCTTCCCGACGACCTCTCATCCGTGAAAGCGACGCAAAGCTACCACACCCGGTCATGCCGGCGGTCACCCTTTCGCCGGGGCGCGTCGGGCCGTCTGCGGCCGCGGCGCCTGCGTTGGCGAACACTCAATTCACCGTTATTCTGTCGGCAGAGGTGGCGGACGCGGTGAGTCGCTGCGTCGGAGCCACTCGAGGGCCGCAGGGGTGTTGTAGGCGCGCCGGAACGCTGGACTGCGGCGAACTACCGCGCCCGTTCAGCGGAGATCCCGGTTTCGCCGCGGCCCGCGCGGAGCCAGGGTTGACGTCATGACCCATTCTCCGTTGATCGTCTCCGCCGTCCATCTCAACCGCACCTTTGGCGAGGGCGACGCCGCCGTGCATGCCCTCGTCGACGTGTCCGTCGACTTCGCGACGGGCGGCTTCACGGCCATCATGGGGCCTTCAGGGTCGGGCAAGTCGACGCTGATGCACTTGCTGGCCGGGCTCGACAGCCCGACCTCCGGCTCTGTCGCGGTCGATGGCACGGAGCTCTCGAACCTCGACGACGGCGATCTCACCCGCCTGCGGCGCGACAGGTTCGGCTTCGTCTTCCAGGGCTTCAACCTCGTCCCCGTCCTGAACGCGGAGGAGAACATCCTGCTGCCGCTGACCCTCGCCGGCCGCGATCCGGACCGTCGGTGGTACGAGCAGCTGGTCGCGACGGTCGGCCTCGCCGACCGCCTCTCGCACCGGCCCTCGGAGCTCTCCGGCGGCCAGCAGCAGCGCGTCGCGATCGCCCGGGCGCTGGTGCACCGGCCGGCCGTGGTCTTCGCTGACGAGCCCACGGGCAACCTCGACTCGGTTGCCTCCGCCGAGGTACTCGGCCTGCTGCGCCGCGCGGCCGACGAATTCGGCCAGACGATCGTGATGGTCACGCACGACGCGAGCGCCGCGTCCTACGCCGACAGGCTCGTCCTGCTGGCCGATGGGCGGATCGTGCGCGACGAGCCCGCCGGCGACACCGACTCGGTGCTCGAGCTCATGAAGACAGCCGCCTGATGAACCGCATCGCCTACCGAGGCCTGCGCGAGCGCAAGGCCCGCACCATCTTCACGCTGATCGCCGTCGTCCTCGGCGTCGCACTGATCTCCGGGACGTTCGTCCTCACGGACACGATCTCGAAGTCGTTCGACAAGCTCGTCGCCACCGCCGGCGAGAACGTCGACGTCAAGGTCCTGTCACGCCACCAGGGCGAAGGGTTCGGCGCGCCGCCCGCGCCCTTCCCCGCATCCGTCGAAGCGCGGGTTCGCGGCGTCGACGGCGTCGCGGACGCCGCCGGTGCCTTCCGCCAGCTATCGGTCACCGTGGCGAACGATCGCGGGGAGCGCGTGGGGCCGATCAACGGCGCTCCGACGCTGGCCTTCTCGGCCGTCGAGATGCGCTTCGACCCCTTCGAGTACGAGGGCCGCTCGCCGCGAGCGGACGGCGAGATCGCGCTGTCCGCGACGGCGGCAAAGGACGCCGGCCTGAAGATCGGGGATCGCATCCGAATCCAGGGCACCCAGAAGATCAGGCCATACCGGCTCGTCGGGACCACCACGTTCGGTGGCGCGGGCTCCACGGGCGGGGCGGCGTTCGTCGTGCTCACGCTGCCGGAGGTCCAGAAGCTCGCCGGGGAGCCCGGCAAGATCACCGATCTCGACGTGCAGGCGCAGCCGGGCGTCACGCAGGCCGAGCTCAAGCAGCGCATCCGGGCGCAGGTCGGAGGGTCGGTCCTCGTGCGTACCGGCGAGGAGGACTCACGCCAGGAGTCCAAGGACCTCTCGCAGATCCTCGGCTACCTCAGGATGGGACTGCTCGTCTTCGGACTCGTCGCGCTGCTCGTCGGCAGCTTCGTCATCTTCAACACGTTCACGATCACCGTCGCGCAGCGCACCCGGGAGTTCGGGATGCTGCGCACGATCGGCGCGACGCGCAAGCAGATCCTGCGGGCGGTCGTGCTCGAGGCGCTGTTGATCGGGGTCGTCGGCTCCGTGCTCGGGCTGTTCGCCGGGATCGGGCTCGCGCCGCTGCTGGCCGGCCTGCTCGGGCTGATCGGGTTCGATCTGCCCAGCACCGCGCTCGTGGTCGGGATCCGCACGATCGTCGTCGCGATCCTGCTGGGCACCGTCGTCACGCTGCTGTCCAGCCTCGCACCCGCGCTGCGGGCTACCCGGATCTCTCCGATGGCCGCGATGCGCGAGGGCTCTCGCGACTCGTCGAAGGTCAAGCGCCGCTGGGCGCTGGCCTTGCAGTCCGCGGTGGTCGGGATCGGTCTCGTGCTCATGCTCGTCGGGCTGTTCGGCGGACTGCAGACCTCGTCGGCGCTGACCATCCTGGGGGTCGGCGCCGTGCTCGTCTTCATCGGCGTCGGGCTGCTGTCGCCGCTGCTGGTCGGCCCGCTGGCAGCGCTGATCGGACGCCCGCTCGCTGCCACGGGTGGCGTGGCCGCGAAGATCGCTCGCGGCAACGCCGTGCGATCGCCCGGGCGCACGGCGGGCACGGCCGCCGCACTGATGGTCGGCGTGGCGCTGGTCGCGTTCGTGGCGATCTTCGTCAACGGCTTCAAGGCATCGTTCTCGGGCGCCTTCGAAGAAGCCGTCACTGCGCAGTTCGTCGTCTTCGACGCGTCGGGGCTGACGCCCGAGGCGGTCGCGCCGGCGGCTGCCCGGCTTCCGAGCGTGGCGGCTTCGGCGAATTTGCGCGTCGGCGACGGCAAGCTCGAGTCGGGCGCGGCCGTCCACCTCGACGGCCTCGATCCAAGGGTCGCGGCGAAGGTCGTCAAGATCGACTGGGTCGACGGCTCCGACGACGCGCTGCGGGCACTCGGACCGCAGGACGCGATGCTCGAGGTGGACTTCGCGAAGAAGCGCTCGTTGCGCGTCGGGTCGTCCTTCGTGGTGCTCAATCCACAGCGCCAGCCGGTGCGGCTGAAGGTCCGTGGCACCTACCGGGACCGCGGCCAGTTCTTCGGTGACGTCGTGATCCCGGACGCGACGCTGCGCGAGCGCTTCGGCGCGCACACCGTGCTCGCCGCCTTCGTCGCGTCGGCTCCCGGCGCGACGGAAGACCAGGTCCGCTCCGAGCTCGCGGGGCTGCTGGCCCGGGACTTCCCGACGCTCAAGCCCCAGTCGCGCCAGGAGTTCATCGACGCGCAGGTCGGCCAGGTCAACAGCATTCTCTACGTCTTCTACGCGCTGCTCGCGCTGTCGGTGGTCATCGCCCTGTTCGGCATCGTCAACACGCTCGCGCTGTCGGTCTACGAGCGCACCCGCGAGCTCGGGCTGCTGCGGGCCGTTGGCGCCACACGCCGACAGATCCGTCAGATCGTCCGCGGCGAGGCGATCATCACAGCCGTGATGGGCGCCGTCCTCGGCGTCGGCATCGGCGTGCTGTTCGGCGTGCTGGTCTCGCGCCCCCTGGGCAACGAGGGCTTCGTCCTGGCGCTGCCGTACGCGACGCTCCTGGTCCTGCTCGTCCTCGGTGCGCTGGCCGGCAGCGTCGCCGCGATCGCGCCGGCCCGGCGGGCCAGCCGCATCGACGTCCTCGACGCGCTCACGCACCAATGAACGCTCCTGGACAGCAGTACACCGCCACGTCCGTCGCCCCGTGATCGCAACGCGCGAATGGTCGTACCCCTCCGCGGAGACCTGGGCCCCCGCGGGGCCGAGAGCCGCGAGACCAGGTTGCGCGTCAGGCTGTCTCGACGCGCTTGCGCCAGCCGCGCCTGACATCGGCGACGAAGCGCTTGGGGCGGCGCTTGTAGACGCCTCGGCCGAGCTCGAGCGCGCGGCGAGCGAGCTCGTCGCGGCGAAGGTCGATCGCGCCGAGCAGTGCGTCGCGTGTCGGATCGGCCTCGGAATGGTGTGGATGCACCTCGACGTAGTCGCGCAGGACGCTGAGGTCGTGGTGGTCGCCGAGCGCGTCGGCGAGCTCGTGTGCGCGGCGTGACAGGCGCTTCATGCGCTTGGGGTCGGCGGGGCGCAACAGCTGCGCGACGTGCCAGAGGTCCTTGGCGCGTTTGCGGCAGTCGTGGAGGTTCTCCGCGCTGGGCTCCGCGCGCGCTGCCCGCAGGCGCTTGCGTCCGCGACGGTAGATGCGCCGCAGCGACGGCTCGATCGCGGCGAAGTCCTCGCGCTCGAAGGTCCAGTCGGCCGTTCGCGCTCGGGCCTGCGAGAGGGCCTGGGCCGTCGCCGGGGCGACGTCCTCGGCAGCGAGCGCCTCCAGCGCGCGTTCGTGCTCGTCGTGGAGCCGCTTGCGCAGCTCGGCCGTGGCGTGCGCCGGCAGATCGGCGGCGAATCGCTCCCCTAGGTCGGCGAGCGTCTCGAACAGCACGCGGGCGTCGCGCGCCGCGGACAGCCGCGCGGCGATGCTGCGCAGCTGCGTGTTGTCGCGCTGGTAGACGTCGTCGTCGATCGCGTCACGCGACAAGCGCAGCGCGGCGCGTGCGCGCTTGACGCGCTTGCGGGCCGCGTGCACCGCGGGATCGAGCTCGGGCTTCGTGGCCCCGTCGAGGTCGTCGGCCGCGGCGGCGAGCTGGCCGCCGGCGACGCGACGCAGCCCCTCGGCGATCGTCTCGTCGCGGCGCAGGCGAAACCGCCGCTCGCGCGGATCGGGCGGCGCGGGCGCGGGCGGTGCGTCGGTCGCCGCCGCCGTGCCGGCGGCAGCGGCGCCGACGAGGGTGCGGCCCGGATCGGACGTCTCGACGTGTGTCACGCTTCCTAGGATCACCGGACGTAGGGCCGTCGAAACGTGGCGGGCCCGCTCCGAGAATGCGGTCGGAGGCGGCCGCGGGCGTGAACGTGCGCGTCGCGATGCCGGTGGGCGTGTCGACGTACAGCGCGTCGGCATCGACGGCCAGCGCGCCGAAGGGAATCGCGGCCGCGTGGTGTCGGGGTCCACGGCCACGGGGATCGCCTCGACCTCGCAGGCTCCCGACCCGAGCGCGAGATGCGCTGCGTGGCATCGACGGTCTGGGTGAACGCCCGTGACTCGTTCGAGGGCGCCACCGCAGCCTCACTCGGCGTCGAACTGCCGCGCCACCGCCGACACGTATTCCTCCTGCCCGATCGTCGCCCGCAGGCGCTCCGGCGGAAGGGCGAACGCGTCCACCAGCGCCGCCCCGTGGTCGTGCACGCGCGCCAGCGCGCGGTCGCGCGCGGCGCGCAGCGCCACGAGGTCCGACGGGGTCAGCGAGCCGTGCTCCAGGTGCCACGCCAGGTCCTCGTGGACGACGTTCAGGCCGTGGAGCAGCTGCAGCGCCCGCAACGGCTCGACGACCTCCGCCTCCACGGCCGATCGCACGCGCTCGTCGAAGCTGCGCAACGTGAGGTTGCGCAGGTGCGCGTCGGCGAGCTGGATCGTCGCCGGCAGCAGCGGGTTCCAGACGTCGAACGGCGTCGCGGCGGCGTCCGCCGCGCCCACCCGCTCGCGGATGTCGGCCAGCAGGCCCGCTTCGCTCGCGGCGCACAGCGCCAGCGCCGTCCGGGGGTCGTCGAAGTCCAGCGGCCCGGCGGGACGGGTCGCGTCGACCTCGTAGTCCGCGTCCGAGACGAGCGACTTGCCGGCATCCATCCGGCTCAGCAGGCTGTCGCCCGCGGCCGCCTGGAAGACCTGCGACAGGCCCTCGTACTGCGTCACCCGGTTCTCGCTGAGCAGGCCTTGGGCGCCGGCGCCGATCCGGCACGCGGCGGTCACCCTGCCCAGGCACGCCGCAGCCGCCGCCTTCGTCAGCGTGACGCTCGCGTTCACCGCGCTCCACGGCGCGAAGGTCTGCGCGCCCTCGCGCACCTCGCTCGACGTGCCCTGCCGGTACCAGACCTTGGCGTCGTCGACGAGGAACGTGATGGCGTAGGCGTCGGCGAGGGCGCCGTAGAGCGCCCACTGCTGGGTGCTGTAGCCGATGACCTTCAGTCCCGGCGCCAGCGTTCCCGACGTCACGCGCTGGTTGGCGTGGCGCAGCGCGATCGTGACGCTCGCCCGCGCCGCGGCGGCGAGTCCGACGGACCCCGCGAGCGCGGCGTGCGCGGCGAACGCGAACGACCGCATGAGGCGCTGCCCGCTGCCCCCGAGAGGGTCCTCGAACACGCCGTCGGCGTCGATGGTCGCGCTGTCGCACAACCAGCTGTCGAACGGCACGCGAGCGCCCTCGAACCGCACGAGCGCGTAGTCCAGCGGCACGGCGGGCACGTCGGACAGCGCTGCGACGCGCACGCCCTGCGCGGGCCCGTGCTCGGTCTGGATGCGCATGCCGAACGCGAACACGCCGCAGCGCCGCTCGCCGACGACGACCTGAGCGAAGACGATCGCGACCTTCGGCACGCCCGCCTGCGCGACGTTCGCCATGATCTTCGCGGCGCCGTCGTCGGGGGTGTGCAGGTTGAAGGTCCGCGACCCCGGATCGAAGCGCGCCTCGGTGGCGAGGGCGATGTGGCTGTTGCTGCGGCCGACCTCGGTGACCAGGATGGTGCCCGCCGCGCGCTGGCGGTCGAGGTCGTCGGTCAGCTCGGCGAGGTACGCGCCGGGGCGACCGAGCGCGCGGATCGCCCACGTGCAGACCGCGAAGTGCACGAGCGCGGCGTGGAACACGCACGGGTCGACCACGGCCATCCACTCCTGCACCGTGTTGAGGCGGGGGGTGTCCGCGGCGAGCTCCACGGAGCCGCCCTCGTGCCGTCCGACGGCCGCGAGCCGCGCGTAGGTCCGCAGGTTGCGCTCGGCGTTCGTCGCCGGCTGCGCGCCCGCGAACTCGGGCGCGCGCAGGAGCTCGTCGAGGCGCGCCAGGTGGGCGAGCCGTTGACCGTGCAGGAACGTCTGCAGCGCGCTGACCGCCTCCGAACCGGCCAGGCTCGTCACCGCGCCACCGCCTGGGCGAGAACGTCGGCGCTGAAGCTGCGCACGGCGGCCACGAACTCCTCGAACCGGCTGCGGTGCACCTCGTGCGTGGAGCCGGCGATCTCGACCGCGTGCGAGCGCTCGCCGAGCAAGCGCTTTGCGACGTGCCAGTCGCACTCGGGCAGCTGCGTGCCGCGCGTCGCGTCGGCCCGCAGCAGCAGCGTCGGCGCGGACACGCCGCTCAGCAGGGGCATCAGCGGCCCCGACCGGGAGCCGTCGGCCAGCAGGCTCGCGGCGACGTGCCCGCTGGCCTGCAGCCAGCCCTGGGCCATCGTGGCGCGGTCGCTTTCGTCCCAGTCGGGGTGCGAGACCCGCAGCGTCTCGAGCATGTCGTCGGTGCTCAGCGCGAGCGTGGTGAGCAGGCTCTCCAGCCGGCCGCGCGGCATGTCGGTGGACAACGCCGTCGGCGGGTCTTCGAGCACGAGCCCCGACAGCCGCGGCGCCGCCGCGTCGGACTCGGCACCGCTGGCGACGACGAGGGCGATCGCGGCGCCCCAGGAGTGGCCGACGAGCAGCGGCCTGTCCAGTCCGAGCGCGTCGAGGAAGTCGACGACGTCGTCGGCGGCCGCGCGCAGCTCGTAGGACGCGGCCGCCGCGCTCGCGCCATGGCCGCGCAGGTCCAGCGCGAAGACCTCGAAGTCTTCGGCCAGCGCGGCGCCGACGCGCGTCCAGCTCGCCGCGCAGGCGGCGTTGGCGTGCAGGAGCACCGCGTGCGGCAAGCCGGCGCGCCCCCAGCTCAGGTAGTGGAAGCGGCCCGCGGGCAGGTCGACGAAGCGCGACCGCGCGTTCGTCGGCGTCGCAGGCGCGGCAGCGACCGCGCTCTCGCCGACGGCGTCGTCCGTCTCGACGGCCTCGGCGGCCAGGAACGCGCCGAGCTCACGCACGGACGCGTTGCTCCAGATCGCCTCGAGCGGGAGCGCGACTCCGAGCGACGTCTGCAGGTTGTTGCGCAGGCGGACCGCGTGCAGGGAGTCCAGGCCGAGGTCGGAGAACCGCGCGGTGGGGTCGATCCGGCGTGCGCGCAGGCGCAGCACGGACCGCAGCTCGGCGGCGACGTGATCCTCCGCCAGGGCCTGACGGGTCGTCGGCGCGGCCGCAACCAGGTCGGCGCGGACGCCCGGCCGGCCGGGAGCGTCCTGCTGCGCGGGCTCGGCCCGCGCCGCCGCCGGCTCGTCCACGACGCGACTCGCCCGGACGGTCGCCAGGTCGATGAGGTGGTGCTGCCTGCTCCACGTCGTCGGCGGGACGTCGGCCAGCGCGCCGGCGCAGTGCTCGCGCCAGTCGACGGGGTGGCCCGCGCAGTGCAGCGCGGCGATGGCGGCGTCGACCGCCGCGCCGGCGTCCTGCTGCCGGCGCATCGTCGGCAGGACCCAGGGGTCGGCGATGCCGAGGTCGTCGAGCGTCGCGGTGATCGGATACTTCGCGACCGGATGCGGCGAGATCTCCTGAAACAGCCGGTGGCCGTCCTCGACGAGCGCGATCGTCGCGTCGAGGGCTCGCACGGGGCAGCGCATGTTCGAGGCCCAGTAGGCCGCGTCGAAGCGCGCGACGGCGCGCGGGTCCGACAGGACCGTGGAGTAGAACGGCACGGTCGGCTGCTGCGGCTCGATGTCGTCGAGCAGGGTGGCGACCTCGTCGGCGAGCGGGGCCATCGACGTGCAGTGCGACGCGATGTCCACGGCCAGCATCCGCGACGGGATGTCCCTGGCGTTCCAGCTCTCGAACAGGGCTTGGACGGTGCTCCTCGCGCCCGCGACCACGGTCGACCGAGGAGCCGCGACGACCGCGACGTCGACGTCGTCGATGCCCTCGAGCTCGTCGCGAGCGTCCGCCGCGCTCAGCTCGACCGCGGCCATCGCGCCGGTCCCGGCCTCGGCCTGCGCGACGCAGACCCGCGACCGGCGGCACATCACCTTCACCCCGTCGCCGGGGGTGAGCCCGCCCGCCACGACCGCGGCCGCGACCTCGCCCATCGAGTGCCCGACGACCGCGGCCGGCTCCATGCCCCGGGCGCGCAGCGCGGTCGCCAGCGCGACCTGGATGACGAAGATCAGCGGCTGCACCTTGTCCACGCGCGTCACCGGGACGTCGGAGAGCAGCAGCTCGCGCGGCGAGAACCCGGCCTCCGCCAGGACGAGCGCGTCGAGCTCGTCGATCACGCGCGCGGCCTCGCCGCCGCGATCGATGAGCTCGCGTCCCATCCCCGTCCACTGCGACCCGTGGCCGCCGAAGACCCAGACTGGTCCGGCACCCTCGTCGCGCACGTAGTCGCTGACGACGTCGGCGTGCGCCTCGCCGCCGGCGTGCGCCCGCAGCCGGAGGATCAGGTCCTCCCTGGAGGTCGCGAGCACGGCCAGGCGCTCGGCGGCGTGGCTGCGGCGCAGCGCCAGGGTGTGGCCGACGTCGTCGAGCGGCGTCGACGCGCCCGGGCCGGCGAGCCAGTCCGCGAGTCGCGCCGCGGTCGCCTCGAGCGCGTCCGTCGAGCGCGCCGACAGCAGGAAGGTGCGGCGCCGATGCGCATCGGGATCCACCCGCCCGGCGCGAGCCTGCCGCACGATCGCGGGTGCCTGCTGCACGATCGCGTGGGCGTTCGTGCCGCCGACGCCGTACGAGCACACGGCCGCGATCCTCGGCCCGTCGCGCAGCGGCCACGCGATCGTCTCGGTCGGGACGAACAGCCTGCCCGGGGGGCGCTCGATCGCCGCCGGCAGCTTGCCGAAGTGCAGCGAGGCGGGGACCTCGCCGCGATCCACGGCCAGGACGGCCTTCAGCAGTCCGACCATCCCCGCGGCGGCCTCGGAGTGGCCGAGGTTGCTCTTCGCCGAGCCGAGCGCGCACCCTCCGGCGCCATCGCCGTAGACCGACGTCAACGACGCCAGCTCGGTGAGGTCGCCCGCGCGCGTCCCCGAGCCGTGGGCCTCGATCATGCCGACCGCGGACGGCTCGACGTCCGCGCGCCGCAGCGCGGCGCGGCAAACGTCCTGCTGCGCCTGGCGGGACGGCAGCGTGAAGCGCGACGCGTTGCCGTCGTGGTTGACCGCCGTGCCGCGCAGGACGGCCAGAACGCGGTCGCCGTCGCGCTGCGCGTCGCGCAGCCGCTTGAGCACGAACACGACGGCGCCCTCGGCGCGCACGTATCCGTCTGCCTCGTCGTCGAAGCTCCTGCACTGCCCGCTGGGCGACAGCACCCCGGTCTCGTTGAAGGCGGCGACGCTCCGCGGGCTCAGCAGGAGGTTGACCGCTCCGGCGAGCGCCGTGTCGCACTCCCCGAGCTGCAGGCTCTGGCACGCGAGGTGCGTGGCCACCAGGCCGGACGAGCACGCGGTGTCCAGCGCCATGCTCGGTCCGCTGAGGCCGAGCGCGTGCGACACCCGCCCGGCCGCGGTGGCGAACACGTTGCCGGTCAGCAGGTACGGGCCGCCACCGGCCGCGAGCCTCGTCGCGTAGGCCGCGTGGTCGGGGTTCGAGATGCCCGCGTACACGCCCGTGCTGCTGCCCGCGAGCTCGGAGATCGGCAGGCCCGCGTGCTCGCAGGCCTCCCACGCCACCTCCAGCAGCAGCCGGTGCTGGGGGTCCATGATCTCCGCCTCGGCGTGGCTGATGCCGAAGAACTCGGCGTCGAACGCGCCGACGTCGCCGTCGAGGAAGCCGCCCATCCAGCACGGAGGCCGTGATGACGCCTCACCCTCGAGGACGAGCAGCTCGCCGGCGTCCCAGCGGTTCGCGGGCACATCGCCGACCGCGTCGGCTCCCGAGCGCAGCAGCTCCCAGAGGGCATCCGGGGAGTCGACGCCGCCCGGAAGCCGGCACGCCACGCCCGTCACGGCGACCGGCGTCGCACGCGGCGCGCTCGCGGCGCGGGCCTCGCGATCTTCAAGCGCGTGCGTGCGTGCGTGCGTGCCTGTCGTCATGTGCTCGATCTCGATCGATCATCGTCGTCGCCATGTGCGCGGAGCTTCGCAACGCACGACGGCTGTCGGGGTGCGGCCAGCAGGCGTCTCACCCTACGGGTAGCCGCCCTTGCCGGTAGCGGTACACCGGGCTCGGCGACGGCGCCGCGCGGAGGCGTGGGTATCTGCGGGCGACGAGCGCCGGCGGCTGCGTGCTCGACGGCATCGGGCGCCGGCTGCGCACCGCTCGCTCCAGCGGCGCGTCGCCGGGGGTCGCCGGCGCCCGATGTGTCGGCCGGTGACTACAGGTGCGCTTCGATGGTCTGCTCGCAGCTGCTGGTCGCCGTGTCGCTGCCGGGGCCGCCGTCGCAGGCGTCGGGTGAGTTCGCCCCGCCGTCGAGGTGATCGTTGCCGTCAGCGCCGAACAGCCGGTCCGCTCCCGCGCCGCCGAACAGCCGGTCGTCGCCGAGCTCACCGCGCAGCACGTCGTTGCCCGAGCCGCCGATGAGGACGTCGGCGCCGGCGCCGGCGCCGATCGAGTCGGCGCCCGAACCGCCGCAGACGCGGTCGTTGCCCGCCAGGCCGCGAATCGTGTCGTTGCCGCCCAGTCCGACGATCACGTCCGCGCCGGCGGTGCCGGTGATCGTGTCCGCCGCGCTCGTACCGACCTTCGTCGCGGCCATGGCGCCACAAACCGCCCGCACCGTCAGGCGAACCGTCGCCGCCGCCGAGCGCAGCGTGCCGTCCGAGGCCTTGTAGGTGAACGAATCCGTGCCGATGTAGTCCTCGGCCGGCTTGTAGCGCACCGAGCCGTCGGCGCTCAGCGTCAGCGTGCCGTGCGCCGGACCGGACACCAGCACCGCGCGCAAGGCGTCGCCGTTGGGATCGCTGTCGTTGCGCAGGACCCCGGGCGCCGACACCACCAGCGACGCGCCGAGATCGAGCGCGTAGGCGTCGGCCACCGCCCGCGGCGCCGCCGCGACGACCGGGCCGAACAGCTCCGTGGTGGCAGTGACGTGGCCGTCGGAGACGGTGACGCCGCCGATGACGAGCACCTTCCCGTTGGACAGCCGCGTCGCCCGGTGGTCGGCGCGGGCGCTGCTCATGCTCGCCGCCGCCGACCACGTGTGGCTGCTCGGGTCATACAGCTCCGCGCTCGCCGTCAGCTCGGAGAGCGCAGCGCCATTCTCATGCAAGCGGTCGCCGCCGCTGACGAGGACCTTCCCGCTCGACAGCAACGTCGCGGCGTGCCTGTAGCGCCGGATGCTCATGCTCCCGGCCGGCGACCACGTGTTGCTCGCCGGGTTGTACAGCTCCGCACTCGCCAGGACGCTCGCGTCGTTCGAGCCGCCGGTGACGAGGACCTTCCCGTCCGCCCGCGCCGTCGCGACGTGGTTGCTGCGCGGCGTGCCCATGCTCGCCGCCGGCGACCACGTGTCGTTGGCCGGGTTGTAGAGCTCCGCGCTCGCAGGGTTGCCGCCGACGTCGTTGATGCCGCCGGCCACGAGGACCTTCCCGCCGGCCACCCGCGTCGCCGTCAGGCCCCAGCGAGCCCGGCTCATGTGCGCCGCCGGCGACCACGTGTTGGCGGCCGGGTCATACAGCTCCGCCGTGGTCGGGAAGCCATGACCGAAGTCGAGGTCGAAGCTGCCGTCGCCGCCGGCGACGAGGACCTTCCCGCTCGTCAGCAACGTCGCGGTGTGGTGCGCGCGGATCTCGCCCAGGCTGCCCGCGGACGACCACGTCGCGGTGGCCGGGTCATACAGCTCCGCGCTGGCGGTCAAGGGCTCGGTGCTGCCGTTGGCGTTGACGTCGCCGCCGGCGACGAGCACCTTGCCGCTGGTCAGCAGCGTCGCCGTATGACCGGCGCGAGCCTCGTGCATGCTGCCCGTCGCCGACCACGTCGCGCTGAGCGGGTCGTACAGCTCCGCGCTGGCCACGATGCTCGTGGCGCCGGAGCCGCCGGCGACGAGGACCTTGCCGTTCGCCAGCACCGTCGCCGTATGACCGACTCGCGCGGTGCTCATGCTCGCACCCGGCGACCAGCCATCCGCCGCCCGGGCCGCCGCGGGGACGCACGCGACCGCTGCCAATATCAGGCACGCGGCCACCGCCGCGCGCGCGCCGCGCGGGCCGCGCGGCCGGGCGACGGTCCGCGCGCCTGGTCGATCGAGGTCGAGGGTCACCCCGTCCCGTCGCGCGGCCTCGCCGGGCGACGCGTCCGCCGCCACCCGCCCCTGTGCCCGGTGCTGCAACCGACGCCGTGCCGCGTTACGTGTGCCGCCATGACGCTTCTCCTTCAATGGATCGCGTACCCCGCGGCGCGACTGTACGCGAGACGCGGTAGGAGCGATGGCTCGAAGGGCAGAAAACCTGTGCGATGCGTCACAAGGGTTCTGGTCGCGGAGACCGGACGCTGACGCGTGGCGCCGCTGTCGACGGCGCCCGTACCCTCCCGGTCGATGCCGCGCGCGCTGATCGTCCTGCTCGTGATCCTCGCCACGGTCCTTGGCGCGGGCACCGCGATCGCGACCTTCCACCTCGATCGCGACCTCGACGTCGGCCGCGTGCGCCTGTCGGTCGAGCCGCTGCACCGCGGGGCGCTGGACCTCTACGTGCCGCTCGTCGACTGGGGCGTGCGCTTCCCCGTCGTGCGCCTGCCGGCGCGCGTCAACGTCGACGTGCGCTCGATCGACCGCCGCGCGGTCGTGCGCCTCGCCGAGGCCGGGACGCTCGACGTGCGGGTCGTCCGCGAGCAGGCGCGCGACGCGCTCGCCTCCTACCTGCGCCTGGCGATCCTCGTCGCGACGATCGCCGGCCTGGCGTTCGGGCTGCTCGTCGCGCTCGCGGTGCGCGGCGGCGCGGGCCCGCGCCTGCGCCTCACGATCGTCACCGCCGTCGTGACGTCGCTCGCGGTCGCCGTCACGCTCGTCGCCGGCCTGCCGCCGCGCTCGAACGTCGACAGCCCGCAGTACTACGCCAACGGCCCGGAGGTGCCCGCCGCGCTGCGCACGCTGGAGTCGCTGGGCGCGTCGTCGCGAACGCTCGACGACGAGATCGACGAGCAGCTCGTCGGCATCGCGCGGCTCGTCAACGCCCCCGCCAACCGCGCGCCGCTGGGCGCGCGCAGCCCGCGCCTGACGATCGCCTCGGACCTGCACAACAACGTCATCGCGCTGCCGGCGCTGGAGCGCGCCGCGCGCGGCGGACCGCTGCTGTTCGCCGGCGACCTCACCGACAAGGGCTCGGCGATCGAGCGGGCGCTGGCGCTGCGGATCGTGCACGCCGGCCGCGAGCTCGTGTTCGTGTCGGGCAACCACGACTCCGACGCGCTCGAACGCCAGCTCGCCCGGGCCGGCGCGATCGTGCTGACGCGGGCCGGTCGCCTGCACGCCGACGGCAGCGCCGGGCCGCTCGTCGTGCGCGTCGGCGGCGTGCGCATCGCCGGCTACGACGACCCGCTCAAGCGCCTCGCGCTCGACGACTTCGAGGACCGCGGCGCGACGCCGACCGACGCCGATCGGGAGGCGTTCGCGAGCTGGCTGCAGGCGCTGCGAGGCAAGGTCGACATCGTCATGGTCCACGCGCCGGGGCTGGCGCAGCTCGGCGTCGACGCGCTGCGCGCCGATCCGCCGGCGACGCCGCTGGTGATCGTGTGGGGCCACACGCACGAGGCACAGCTGCGCCACGAGGGCACGCTGACGACGCTGAACCCCGGCTCGGTGGGTGGCGGCGGGACGGGCAACCTCGCCGAGGCGGGCGGCGACATCGGCCTCGCGCGGCTGATCTACGACAGCGTTCCGCGCTTCGTCCCGCGCGCCGCCGATCTCGTGCAGATCGATCCCGGCGACGGCTCCGCGCAGGCCCAGCGCCATCGCCTCGACGAGCCCGCGGCTACGCTGCGCTGACGTCCGCTCGTCCCGGCGACGGCGCATCTTCGGCCGCCGGCGCGGGTTGGACCCCGAGCGACCGCTCTCGAAAGGACCCCCTCCTCATGACCCTGCTTCGCTGCCTTGCCGTCGCCGCGGCCGCCGCGCTGCTGGCGGCCGCTCCCGCCGCGGCGAGAAGCGCGATCGCGGTCGGCATCGCCGACCAGAGTCCGGAGATGTTCGCGTCGCCGCAGTTCCGCGCGCTGAAGATCAAGCGCACGCGCTACTTCGTGCCCGCCGACGTCATGCGGGACGCCACGGAGCGCGCGAAGGCGCGGGCGTTCGTGCTGGCCGCGCGCGCCGCCGGCGTCTCGACGCTGCTGCACATCTCGACGAGCGACCTGCGCGCCAAGCGCGGCCCGGTCGTCTCGACGGCGGCCTACCGGCGCGACGTCGGCAGGATCGTCGTGTACTTCCGCAAGCTCGGCGTGACGGACTTCGGCGCCTGGAACGAGGTCAACCACAAGACGCAGGAGACGTGGAACCGCGTCGGCAACACCGTCTCGTACTTCAAGAGCATGTACTCCGCCGTCCACGGTCGCTGCCCGACGTGCTCGATCGTCGGCCTCGACGTGCTCGACCAGGCCGGCGTCGAGCGCTACGTCGCGAGCTTCTACGAACGCCTCAGCCCGACGTGGCGCACGCGCGTCAAGGTCGTCGGCATCCACAACTACTCCGACGTCAACCGCGGCCGCTCGACCGGCACGGCGAAGATCATCAGGGCCGTGCGCAAGTACAACAAGCGCACGAGGTTCTGGTTCACCGAGACCGGCGCGCTGGCGAGCTTCGGCTCGGCGTTTCGCTACTCCGAGTCGCGCCAGGCGTCGCGCATCCGCAACATGTTCACGTACGCCACCCGCTACCGCGCGCAGGG
>JAWVGK010000141.1:0-9160 GCA_033855155.1 Solirubrobacteraceae bacterium
CGCTGCCCATCAGCATCGATCACGCGGCGGGCGTCGAACGGCTCCCGCACCACCATCGCGACCCGTTCGATCGCCTGCTCGTCTCGCAGGCGACGATCGAGAAGGCGACGATCGTCTCCTCCGACGAGCGCCTGCACGCCTACGACGTGCCGATCCTCTGGTAGTCGCCGCCCCCACGGTCACGCCCGCCCGCCGCGCCGCCTTCGCCGTCGTGCGGCGCGTCTTCGAGCAGGGCGCGTACGCCGACCGCGCGCTGCACCGCGAGGCGCGCGGCCTCGGCACGCGCGAGCGGGCCTTCGCGATGCAGCTGGCGTTCGGCACCGTCCAGCGGCGCCTGAGCCTCGACCACATGATCGAGCAGCTCGCGCGCCCCGCCGCCGAGCTTGACCCGGCGACGCTCGCGGCGCTGCGGCTCGGTCTCTACCAGCTCGCGTTCCTCGACGGCGGCGGCGCGCACGCGGTCGTCGGCGAGAGCGTCGAGCTGGCGAAGGCCGGCCCCGGCGGCGGACACAAGCTCGTCAACGCGGTGCTGCGCCGCGCCGCGCGCGAGCTCCCGCGCCTGCCCTCCGACGACACGCCCGCCGGCGCCGCCGTCGCGCACTCCTATCCGCCGTGGCTCGTGCACCTGTGGTGGCAGCAGTTCGGCGCCGACGACGCGCGCGCGCTGCTGCGCTGCGGCAACGAGGCGGCCGAGCTCGCGCTGCGCGCCAACGCGCTCGTCACGACGCGCGCGCAGCTCGCCGCCGCACTGCCGGTGCCGACGCACCCCGCCGCCGAGCTGCCCGAGGGGCTCGTCGTCGACGGGCCGTTCGACGCCCAGGCCCACGAGCTGTGGCGCACGGGCGCCTTCGCGACGCAGTCGCGCGCGTCGATGCTCGTCGCGCGCGCGCTCTACCCGCAGCCCGGCGAGCGCGTGCTCGACCTCTGCGCCGCGCCCGGCGGCAAGACGACGCACGTCGCCGCGCTGATGGGCGGCGAGGGCGCGATCGTCGCCGTCGAGCGTCACGCGGGCCGTGCCGCCGCGCTCGAGCGCACGTGCGAGCGCATGCGCGCGTGCAACGTCACCGTCGAGGTCGGCGACGCCGCGCGCTATGCGACGAGCGAGCGGTTCGATCGCGTGCTCGTCGATCCGCCGTGCAGCGGCCTCGGGACAGTCCAGGGCCATCCCGACCTGCGCTGGCGCGTGACGCCGGAGGCGATCGAGGAGATGGCGCGGTCGCAGGCCGACATCCTGCGCGCCGGCGTCGCGGCGCTGCGCCCGGGCGGCACGCTCGTCTACTCGACCTGCACCCTGTCGCCGCGCGAGAACGAGCACCAGGTCATGGCGGTCGACCTGCGGCTAGAGTCTGCACGCCTCGTGCTGCCCCACCGCGATCGAACCGATGGCTTCTACATCGCCCGCATGACCGCGTGAGGCAGCCATGACCGACGAGCTGGGCATGCCGTGCCCGAACTGCAAGGAGCCCTGGTTGCGCCCGACGAACCTCGCCGGCCGGTATCGCTGCGTCTACTGCCTGCACCGCTTCGAGCTGTGCTCGCTGTGCCCGGACTGCGGCGAGCACTCGACGATCGTGCGCATGTCCACGACGGCGATCATGTCCTGTAACGCGTGCGCGGCCTCGATGCTGCGGGAGATCTAGCCCATGCCCCTGTCAGAACGTCACGTCACCCCGTCGATCCTGTCGGCGGACTTTTCGCGGCTGTCCGCGCACGTGCGCGAGATCATGGACGAGGGCTGCCGCGTCATCCACTGCGACGTCATGGACGGCCACTTCGTGCCGCCGATCACGTTCGGCCCGATGGTCGTCGCCGCGCTGCGCGAGTCGCTGCCCGACGACGCCTACCTCGACGTGCACCTCATGATCGAGCGCCCCGAGAAACACGTCGCGGAGTTCGCGAAGGCCGGCGCCGACGGGATCACGATCCACTTCGAGGCGACGCCGCACGTCGACTACACGCTGTCGGCGATCCGCGACGCGGGCGCCAAGGCCGGGCTCGTCGTCTGCCCCGGCACGCCGCCGGACTGCTTCGCGCAGTCGGAGATCGACCTCGCGCTGATCATGACCGTCAACCCCGGCTGGGGCGGTCAGCCGTTCCTGCGCAACCAGCTCGAGAAGATCCGCCGCGTGCGCGAGATGCTGCCCGACACGGCGATCGAGGTCGACGGCGGCGTCAACCCGCAGACCGGCGCCGAGTGCGCGCAGGCGGGAGCGACGTGGTTCGTCGCCGGCTCGGCGATCTTCAAGGCGCCCGACCCGATCGCCGCGTACCACGAGATCGCGAAGGCCGTCGGCGCGGAGTAGGGCGCGCCGGCAGGCGCGGCAGCGCGGCAGGGATGGGCGGATGTGACATCCCCTAGGGACGATCCCCGATGGCACCGCGGCGCTCCGCGCTTCATGCTGGGCGACATGAGCGTCCCCACCCCCGCCTCCACCACCCGCACGATCGTCTCGACGACCGACCTGCACCGCCGCTACGGCGAGGGCGCCGCCGCCGTCGACGCACTCGCCGGCGTCAGCGTCGACATCGAACGTGGCGCGTTCACCGCGATCATGGGCGCCTCGGGCTCGGGCAAGTCGACGCTCATGCACCTCATGGCGGGGCTCGACAAGCCGACCGGCGGCAGCGTCTCGATCGACGGCGTGCAGCTCGGCGAGCTCGACGACAAGCGCCTCACCGAGCTGCGCCGCGATCGCGTCGGCTTCGTCTTCCAGGCATTCAACCTGCTGCCGGTGCTGACGGCCGAGGAGAACCTCGTGCTGCCGCTGACGATCGCCGGGCGCAAGCCCGACGGCGCCTGGCTGGAGTCGCTGATCGAGACCGTCGGGCTCGGCGATCGCCGCACGCACCGGCCGGCGGAGCTGTCGGGCGGCCAGCAGCAGCGCGTCGCCGTCGCGCGCGCGCTCGTCTCCAAGCCCGCCGTCGTGTTCGCCGACGAGCCGACCGGCAACCTCGACTCCGTCGCCTCGGCGGAGGTGCTGTCGCTGCTGCGCCGCGCCGTCGACGAGTTCGACCAGACGGTCGTGATGGTCACGCACGACGCGGCGGCCGCCGCCTACGCCGATCGCCTGATCGTGCTCGCCGACGGGCGCGTCGCGCAGGACGTCGCCGCCGGCAGCGCCGACGAGATCCTCGACGTCATGAAGGCCGTGGCGTCATGAGGCGCGTCGCGCTGCGCGGCCTGCGCGCGCGGCCGCTGCGCACGGCCCTGACCGCGCTCGCGGTCGTGCTCGGCGTCGCGATGATCGCCGGCACCTACATCTTCACCGACACGATCAACCGCTCGTTCTCCGACGTCTTCTCGCAGGCCAGCAGCGGCACCGACGTCGCGATCGTCCCCGCCAAGGTCGACGAGGACTTCTTCTCCGAGCCGCCGCCGCTCGACGACCGCCTCGTCGCGCGCGTCGCCGCCGCCGACGGCGTCGCGTCGGCGGCCGGCATCGTCCGCGGCGACGTGTCGATCCGCAAGCGCGACGGCGACCCCGTCGGCAACCAGAGCCTCGTCGTGTCGTTGCAGCCGCAGCCCTTCGAGCAGTTTCGCTTCGTCTCCGGTCGCGCGCCGCGCACGGGGTCGGAGATCGGCCTCGACCAGAAGACCTACGCGGAGCAGGGCTACAAGATCGGCGATCGCGTGAAGATCGTCGGCGAGGAGGGCGCGCGCAGCTTCGAGCTCGTCGGAGCGGCGAGGTTCGGCGACGTCGACTCGATCGCCGGCCTGCCGGTCGCGATCGCAACGCTGCCGACGGCGCAGGCGCTGACGGCCAAGAAGGGCAAGCTCGACGGGATCGCCGTCGCCGCCGCGAAGGGCGTCAGCCCGGTGCAGCTGCGCGGGCGCGTGCGCCTCGCGCTGGCCGGTACCCCGGTCACGGTGCGCACCGGCGCGGACGACGCCGCGCAGCAGGCGGCCGACCTCGAGCAGGACTTCGGCTTCTTTCGCACGGCGCTGCTCGTGTTCGGCGGCATCGCGCTGTTCGTCGGCGCGTTCGTCATCTACAACACGTTCTCGATCACCGTCGCGCAGCGCACGCGCGAGCTCGCGCTGCTGCGGATGCTCGGCGCGACGCGCCGCCAGGTGCTGCGCTCGGTCGTGCTCGAGGCGGCGATCATCGGCCTGATCGCGTCGCTGCTCGGGCTGCTCGGCGGGCTGGCGCTCGTGCCGGCGCTGCGCGCGCTGTTCTCCGCCATCGGCGCGGACCTGCCGGCCACGGCATCGGTGATCGCGTCGCGCACGATCGTGGTCTCGCTGCTGGTTGGCGTCGTCGTGACGGTCATCGCGAGCGTCGTGCCGGCGCTGCGCGCGACGCGCATCCCGCCGATCGCCGCGCTGCGCGAGGGGCTGACGGCGCCCGCGCGCGCGAGCCGCAAGCGGATCGTCGCGGCGACGCTGCTGTGCGTCGCGGGAGCCGGCATCGTCGCCTACGGGCTGCTCGGCGGGACGTCGGGCAGCGGCGCGGCGGCATTGCTCGGCGCCGGCTCGGTGATCGTCTTCCTCGGCGTCGCGTTGCTGAGCCCGCAGCTCGTGCGGCCGATCGCGGCCGTCGTCGGCGCGCCGATGGAGCGCTTCGCGGGCGTCAGCGGGCGACTCGCGCGCGAGAACGCGACGCGCAACCCCGCGCGCACGGCGGTGACCGCCGCCGCGCTGATGGTCGGCGTCGCGCTCGTCGTGTTCGTGTCGATCTTCGCGGCCGGGCTGCAGGGCTCGATCGACCGCGCTGTCGACCGCGCGTTCTCCGGCGACCTGACGGTCGGCGCGAAGAGCGGCTTCGGCGAGACGCCGGCGGCGCTCGCCGCGGCCGTGCGGCGCGTGCCGGGCGTCGGCCCGGTGAGTTCCGTGCGCTTCAGCGAGGGCAAGATCGCCGGCAAGAAGTCGACGACGTCGATCATCGGCGTCGATCCGGCGACGCTCGCGCAGACCTACACGCTGAGCTGGAAGGACGGCTCCGACGCGACGCTCGCGCGCCTCGGGCGCGACGGGATCCTCGCGGACGTCGGCTACTCGAAGAAGGCGAAGATCGGCGACCACGTGACGATGCTGACGCCGGCGGGCAAGCGCGTGACGTACGTCATCCGCGGCGTGCTCGACGAGGGCTCGGACTTCGGGCTGCTCGGCGGCGGCCTCGTGATCCCCAACCGCCACCTCGCCGCCGACTTCCATGCCTCCAGCGACGCGTTCGTCTTCCTGCGCTACGACCGCGGCGCCGATCCGTCGCAGACGCGCCATGCGATCGACCGGATGCTCGCGACGAGCTTCCCCGACGCGCAGACGCGCGACCGCGAGCAGGTCAAGGAGCAGCAGGCGGGGCAGATCAACCAGCTGCTGTACCTCATCTACGCGCTGCTGGCGCTGTCGGTGATCGTCTCGCTGTTCGGCATCGTCAACACGCTCGCGCTGTCGATCTTCGAGCGCACGCGCGAGCTCGGGCTGCTGCGCGCGGTCGGCATGTCGCGCCGGCAGGTCAAGCGGATCGTGCGCCTCGAGGCCGTCATCACCTCGCTGATCGGCGCGCTGCTCGGGCTCGTGCTCGGCGTCCTGTTCGCGCTGGCGATCAGCCGGCCGCTGGAGGCCGAGGGCTTCAAGCTGACGTTCCCGCTCGGGACGCTGCTGGCGCTCGTCGTCGGCGCCGCGCTCGCGGGCATGCTCGCGTCGCTGTGGCCGGCGCGGCGCGCGGCGAAGTTGGACGTGCTGCGAGCACTCGCGTACGAGTAGTACACAATGCATCGGTGCGGGAGAGAGCGACAGCACCGTCGAGCGGCGGCGTGCGCGGCATGGCGGGCCGCGCGGCGGCGGCCGCGCTGCTGAGCGTCCTGGTGCTGCTGGGCGCCGGCACGGCCAGCGCGCTCGCCGGTCCCGGGGTCGTCATGAAGTCGCAGTCCGGCGATCCGGTGCCGGTGCCGGGAGCGACGATTGCCGCCAACGCCGACAGCGGCGGCAGCTACACGGTGCGCGAGCAGGCGGGCGACGAGCCTCGGACGGTCAGCCTGCGCGGCCTGTCGATCCGCGGGCTGCTGGCGCTCGCGGGCTTCAACCCCGGCGCCGTGACGCACGTCTCGGTCGTCGGCGGCGACGGCCCGCTGATCACGCTGACCGGGCCGGAGATCAACAACCCGCCGTTCGCCGAGGGCCCCGCGCTCGTCGCCGACGTAGGCGGCGAGACGCGCTTCGTCAAGCCGGCGCGCAACGCGGGCGAGGCGAGCAACTACGTGCGCAGCGTGCCCGGCACGCCGCTGGAGATCCAGGTCAACGGCGGCGGCCTGCTGGCGGTCGAGGCGACGGCGAGCCCGACGAGCGCGAAGACCGGCCAGACGATCACGCTCAAGGCGCACGTGCGCTTCGCGCCGCCCGGCGCGAGCTTCACGTACACGTGGAACTTCGACGACGGCGGCGCCGGCTCCGGCCAGCAGACGACGCACAGGTACACCAACGGCGGCGACTTCGAGGTGCTCGTCCAGGTGCGCGGCGTCGGCGGCTCGCAGTGCACGCCGAGCTGCGGCGGGCCGGGCAAGGTGCGCGTGCAGATCAGCGGCCAGACGCGGCGCCCGCAGGACGCCCAGGGCACGCCGCTGGGCGGCGGGCCCGGCGGCACGGGCGCCGGCGGCACCGGGACGGGCACGGGCAGCGGCAGCGGCAGCGGCGGCGCCGGCGGCAGCTCCGGGACGTCGAAGGGCTCGCGCAAGCCGCCCCCGCTGCGCGCCGAGCGCCCCGAGGCGCACTCGCGCTTCTCCTCCAACCCGCAGGCGGGCGCGGGCACGACGATCGTGCAGGGCATCCTGCTCGCCGGACAGGGCAGCGCGATCGAGGGCATCCTGCCCCCTGGGAGCTCGCCGCCGGGCAGCCCGAAGCCGCGCGAGGGGGTGCCCGGGAGGGTGGAGAATCCGTCGCAGCTGGCGCTCAGCGTCGTGCTCGCGCTCGCGGTCGTGCTACTCGGAGCGCTTCGCGAGCGACGACACGTCAGACTGCGCGTCGCATGATCGCTGCGGGAGGCATCGAGGAGGTCCTGTTCCAGATCGCGGCGGCGTTGCGCTACCCCGTGCTCGTCGCCGCGCTGCTCGCGCTGCTGCTGACGCTGTACGACCTCGGCGCGTTCTTCTTCGAGCTCGCGCGCCGCAACCGGCGCGACGCCTCGGCCGCGCTCGAGCAGGCGTCGACCGCCGCGCGCGCCGCGCTCGCGACGGGCGACGCCTCGGGCGCGGCGCAGGCGCTGATGCCACGTGCCACGAGCGCGCAGATGGCCGACGCGCTGACGCAGATCGTCGACCAGGTCGGCGAGCGCAACCAGTCCGATCGCATGGGCAAGGTGCTCGCCGACTTCGACCTGCAGTCGCTGCGCAAGCTCGAGCGCACGCGCATGATGGTGCGCTTCGGCCCGGCGCTCGGGCTCATGGGCACGCTGATCCCGCTGTCGCCGGCCCTTGAGGGGTTGGCGAAGGGCAACGTCAAGCTGCTGACGGAGAACCTGCGCGTGGCCTTCAGCGTGACGGTGCTCGGCCTGCTGATCGGCGCGATCGCGTTCGCGGTCTCGCTCGTGCGCGACCGCCTCTACGCGCAGGACCTGTCGGACCTCGAGTACGTCGCGACGACGCTGACGCCCGAACAGCGATGAGGGCGACGGTCACACGGCGCGCGAGCATCCGCGGCGACCGCGCCGGCGATCCGCTCGACGGCCTCGTCAACCTCTTCGACCTCGGCATCGTGCTCGCGGTCGCGTTCCTGCTCGCCGCGCTGCAGTCCGTCAACCTCACCGACCTGCTGACGAAGACGAACGTCACCGTCCTGCGCACGGACGCCGGCGGCCAGACGATCATCATCAAGGAGGGCGACCAGGTGAAGACGGTGAAGCTCAGCAACAAGACCGTCACCGGCACCGGCGAGCGCCTCGGCTCGGTCTACAAGCTCTCCGACGGCCGGCTCGTGTACGTCAAGCCCGCCACGACGCCGTAGCCCGTTCGCGCCGGCGGCGGCCGGCGGGGGGTGGATGGGTTTCTGGGGCCTCTGGGGACCACAACCTCATCCACCCCCCACGCGTCGCCCGCCGCCGCGCCGGTACACGACGACGAGCAACCCGCACAGCAGCGCGGTCGCGCCGCAGTAGCCCGCCTCGGCGCGCAGGAGCTGGTCGTCGACGAGCGGGCTGAGCATGAAGGCGACGAACAGCGCCGCGCTGACGAGCCACGCGGCCGCCGCCGCGCCGGCCTGCTCGCGCGCGAGCGCCGCCTGGTTGAGCGTGCCGGCCATGAGGTGGCAGCCCATCCCGAGCGCGACGAGCGCGAGGCCGCCGCGCGCGAGATCCCGGTCGACGCTGAAGAGCGTGCCCACGACCGGCGGGCCGATCGTGAACAGCCCGGCCGCCATGGCGAGCGCGAAGGCCGCGATCGCGAGCACCGTGACGCGGATCGCGCGGCGAAACTCGTCGCGCCCGGCGGTCGCCTCGAGGCTCGCGAGGTGCGGCAGCAGCGAGCCCTGCACGGCCTGGAAGAGCTGCAGCGGCGCCCGCGCGATCAGCATGACGATGAAGACCGAGCCGGCGAGCGCGGGATCGGGCGACGTGCCCTCGACCGTCAGCACCGACGCGTTGAGCAGCGTCTGTTCGGCGAGCATGACGCAGAACACGGCGACCGCGAAGCCGGCGCCGCGGCGCAGCGTCAGCCCGCCCTCGGTCTCCACGACGGCCGCGAGGCTCGGCGGCGGATCGCGCTCGCGGCGCGCGAAGAACCACGGTACGACGAGCAGCGAGGCGAACGGCCCCGCCGCCATCCCGAGCGCGATCGCCGTCTGCCCGGACGTCACGCCGACGATCACGGCGAGCGCGAAGCACACGCGCGAGATCGCCTCCATGAAGACGAGCGCGCCGTAGAGCGCGAAGCGCTGGTGGCCGGCGAGGAAGCCGCGCGCGAAGTAGCTCGCCGCGTACGCCAGCACGCCGGCCACGAGCACCCAGTACAGCGCCGCCGAGCCGTCGAAGAGGTCGTCCTGCAGCAGGCCGCGCAATGCCAGCGCGAGCGCCAGGAAGCTCGCGGCGAACGCGGCCTGGATCAGCAGCGCGATCCGCAGGTGCCCGCCGCCGGACGCCTGCCCGCGCGCGCGCCGGTCGGCGATCGTGCGCGACAGCAGCTGCTCGATCGGCCGGTAGATCACCGACGCGACGGTGAACATGATCGACCA
>JAWVGK010000142.1:0-7308 GCA_033855155.1 Solirubrobacteraceae bacterium
CACGCGGGCGATCGTACCGGCGCGGAGTGGGTAGACACGTCACGTGAACGATGACGAGCAGCCGACCGGCGTCGGCGCGGGCCTGCCGGAGGACGCCCCCGCGGGCATCGGCATGGACCCGTCCGAGCACTCCGAGAACGAGGTCGCGGACGACGCCGCGCCGGACACGACGTCCGCGCACGACGGCGACCCCGGCCAGGCGACCGGCAACCCGCGGGCAGCCGGCGCCGAGAAGGGGCGAACCGAGGACGACGCGTGACAGCGTGCCTGGGCGGGCGCCCGCGCGACGGCGAGTAGAGTCGTGGCCGTGGACGCAGCGACGGGCGACTCGCAGGCGCAGCCGCTGGAGTTCCGCGAGGTCACCAAGCGCTATCCCGGCAGTGCCGAGCCCGCCGTCGACGGTTTGTCGCTCGAGGTCCCGGCCGGTGAGATCTGCGTGCTCGTCGGCCCGTCGGGCTGCGGCAAGACGACGGCGATGCGGATGGTCAACCGGATGATCGACATCACCTCTGGCGACATCCTGCTCGGCGGGCGCAGCGTCAAGGACCGCCGCCCGTCGGATCTGCGCCGCGAGATCGGCTACGTCATCCAGCAGATCGGCCTCTTTCCGCACCGCACGATCGGCGACAACATCGCCACGGTCCCGAGCCTGCTGGGCTGGAGCAAGCAGCGGATCGCCGACCGCGTGAACGAGTTGCTCGAGCTCATCGGGTTGGACGCGGCGGACATGCGCGGGCGCTACCCGGCGCAGCTGTCGGGCGGCCAGCGCCAGCGCATCGGCGTCGCGCGCGCGCTCGCGGCCGATCCCGCGGCGATGCTGATGGACGAGCCGTTCGGCGCGATTGACCCGATCAACCGCGAGCACCTGCAGGACGAGTTCCTGAACCTCCAGGCGACCGTGCGCAAGACGATCGTGTTCGTCACGCACGACATCGACGAGGCGATCAAGATGGGCGACCGCATCGCGATCCTTCGCGAGGGTGGCCGGCTCGCGCAATACGGCACGCCCGAGGAGATCCTCGCTCGCCCCGCCGACGACTTCGTCGCGCGCTTCGTCGGCACCGACCGCGGCCTCAAGCGCCTGTCGCTGACCACGCTCGGGCAGCTCGAGCTCCCCCAGCCCAACGGCCAGCGCCCCGAGCTGCGCCTGCCGGCGACGATGTCGGCGCGCGATGCGCTGTCGGTGCTGCTGACGGCCGGCGGCGGCGACGCGCTCGTGGTCGGCGACGCCGACCGCGTGCTCGGCGTCGCCTCGGTCGCAGCGCTCGGCGGTCTGCTGTCCGACGCGCGCGTGGCCGCCGCGGACATCGACGGCGCCGCACGCGCTCGCCCTGCCGAGCCCGACGCGGCAGGGGACGGCGCATGAGCACGCCGTGGCTGACGCTCGTGGGCGCCGCCGGCGCCCCGGTGATCCCCGACTTCGGCGGCGGCGGTGGAGGCGGACCCTCCTGCGCCCGGCGCAACGGCACGTTCTGCTGGGACTGGTTTCGTGACAACTGGTCTGACGTGTTCGCCCCCGCCCTCGGCCAGCACGTCAAGCTCACGCTGATCGCGATCGCCGTCGGCTTTCCGCTGTCCGCGCTGCTTGCCCTGCTGGCTCATCGCCGGCGCCGCGTGGAGACGCCGATCACGATCGTCACCGGCACGCTCTTCACGATCCCGTCGCTCGCGCTGTTTCAGCTGTTGGTTCCGATCACGGGTCTCAGCGTGCTGACCGTCGAGATCGCGCTGGTCTCCTACACGCTGCTGATCCTCTTTCGAAACATGCTCGCGGGGTTGCGCGGCGTGCCGGACGACGTGCGCGACGCGGCGCGCGGAATGGGCTTGACAGACCGCCAGGTGCTGTGGCGCGTCGAGATGCCGCTCGCGCTGCCGGCCGTCATCGCGGGGCTGCGAATCGCCACGGTGACCGTGATCAGCCTCGCGACCGTCGGCGCGTTCATCGTCGACCAAGGCCTCGGCGGCCCGATCTTCCGCGCCATCCAGTCCGGCGTCTTCAAGACCGAGCTGATCGCGGCGGGCCTGTTGGCGATCATGCTGGCGCTCGTGGCGGACGGCGGGCTCGTGCTGGCGCAGCGCGTGCTGACACCGTGGGCGAGCTCCGGGCGAGCGCGATGAAGACGTTCGCCGACGCGGTTCGCTTCCTGTTCGACAACCTGTCGCTGCTCGGATCCAAGACGGTCGAGCACCTCGAGCTGAGCTTCGCCGCGATCTCCCTCTCGCTGCTGCTGGCGATCCCGCTGGGGATCTGGCTCGGTCACATCCACCGCGGGTCGTTGCTGGCGATCAACCTGGCCAACGTCGGGCGCGCCCTCCCGAGCCTGGCGATCATCGCCTTCGGCATCGCCCTGCTCGGCATCGGCTTCGTCCCGACGATGATCGCGCTGATCCTGGTCGCCGCGCCGATCATGCTGACGAACGCGTATGTCGCGGTCGACGGCGTCGATCGCGACGCCGTCGACGCCGCCCGCGGGATGGGGATGACGGCGCGCGAGGTTCTGCTGCGCGTCGAGCTGCCGCTGGCCCTGCCGCTGACGTTCGCCGGGATCCGCACGGGAGCCGTCTATGTCATCGCGACCGCCACGCTCGCCGCCGTGGCCGGCGGTGGCGGGCTCGGGGAGATCATCTTCAACCAGGCCAGCTACGGTACCCCGGGCGTCGTCGCCGGGGCGATCGCCGTCGCGGCCCTCGCGCTGGCCGCCGAGCTCGCCTTCGCCACGTTGCAGCGCGCCGTGACCCCGAAGGGGCTGCGCGGCGCGGTCCGCGACCAGCGCGCAGACGGACCGCCGCCTTTCGCCGAGCTCGAACCATCGAACCCAGGGAGCACATGAACATGAGATCCAGGTGGCTGGCCGTCGCGACGGCCTTGACCCTTCTGACGACGCTCGCCGCCTGCGGAAGTAGCGACAAGAAGTCTCCGAGCGCCGGCAAGGGCAAGCCGGCTGTCACGCTCGGCGACAAGAACTTCACCGAGCAGTACATCCTCGGCGAGCTCTACGCACAAGCGCTTCGGGCGAAGGGCTACACCGTGAAGATCAAGCGCAACATCGGCAGCTCGGAGATCACCGACAAGGCGCTGACGAGCGGTCAGATCGACCTCTATCCGGAGTACACCGGCGTCATCGCGACGGAGCTCGCAAAGCTCGGCGACCAGCCGGCCAGCGCGCAGGACACGTATGACAAGGCCAAGGCGTTCGAGGAGAAGCGCGGCTTCGCGCTGCTCGACAAGACGCCGTTCTACGACGCCGACGGCCTCGCGGTCAAGCCGGCCTATGCGACGAAGTACAAGCTGTCGGACATCGGCGACCTCAAGAACGTCCCCGGCACGTTCAAGTTCGGCGGCCCGCCCGAGAACAAGACGCGCTACCAGGGCGTCGTCGGCATGCAGAAGGCCTACGGCCTGAAGAACATCGAGTTCAAGCCGCTGAGCATCGGCCTGCAGTACAAGGCGCTTGACACCGGCAAGATCGACGTCGCGGCGGTGTTCACGACCGACGCGCAGCTCGCGGGCGGCAAGCTCACGGTGCTGAAGGACTCCATGGGCATCTTCGGGTACCAGAACGTCGCGCCGGTGGTCAACAAGAAGGTGCTGGCGGCTGCGGGCCCGGAGTTCGAGGCGACGCTGAACGCCGTCAGCGCGAAGCTCACCAACGAGGCGATGCAGTCGATGAACGGCGCCGTGGACCTCGACAAGAAGGACGCTGCCGCCGTCGCCAAGGCGTTTCTGGACGCCAACGGCCTGCTGTAGGTCACGTTCCGCTGGAGCCGAATCCGCCCTCGCCGCGCGCCGTCGCGGCGAGGGCGTCGACCTCGACGACCCGCGGCGCGGCGACTGCGACGACGACGAGCTGCGCGATGCGGTCGCCGGCGGCGATCTCGAACGGGGCCTCGCGGTCGGTGTTCAGCAGCAGCACCTGCAGCTCGCCGCGATAGCCGGCGTCGATCAGGCCCGGCGCGTTGACGAGCGCGATCCCGTGGCGCACCGCGAGGCCGGAGCGCGGCAGCACGAGCCCGGCCTGCCCGGGCCCCAGCTCGATCGCGATCCCGGTGCGAATCCGTGCGCGTGCGCCCGGCTCGATGCGGGCGTCGTGCAGCGCGTGCAGGTCGTAGCCGGCGTCGGCGTCGTGCGCGCGCAGCGGCAGCCGCGCCGCCGGATCGAGGCGCTGGACGCGCAGCTCGCCGCTCACGCGGGCGTGCCGTCGACCGCGAAGCGCGCGTAGCGCTCGGCCAGCGTCGCCGGCAGGCGCGCGTGGATGCGCACCCCGTCCGGCGTGTCCATGCGCTCGAGGTCGCCTGCGGCGTCGTGCAGCTCGGCGAGGCTCGCGCCGTCGGAGTAGGGCAGCAGCAGGTCGACGGAGCGCAGCGTGCGCCGGAACCCCTCCTCGATGCGCTCGCCGAGCGCCTCGATGCCCTCCCCCGTCGCGGCCGAGATCAGCACGCCGTCGGGATGCGTGAAGGCGAGCTCCGTGCGCCGCTCGGCGTCCAGCGCGTCGGACTTGTTGAGCACGAGCAGACGCGGCCGGTCGCCGGCCCCGACGGCCTCGAGCACCTCGTCGACGGCGCGCAGCATCTCGGCCATCTCGACCTCCGGCGCGGACGCGTCGACGACGTGCAGGATGAGGTCCGCCTCGCGCGTCTCGTGCAGCGTCGCGGCGAAGGCGTCGACGACCTGATGGGGCAGCTTGCGGATGAAGCCGACGGTGTCGGTCAGCAGGTACGGGCGACCGTGCACGCGCAGCTCGCGCGTCGTCGGGTCGAGCGTGTGGAAGAGGCGGTCGCGGACGCCGACCTCGGCGCCCGTCAGGCGGTTGAGCAGCGTCGACTTGCCGGCGTTCGTGTAGCCCGCCAGCGCGATCTGCGGCAGGTGCGCGCGCTCGCGCTCGGCGCGCATCGTCGCGCGCGACGAGCTGACGCCCTTCAGGCGCCGGCGCAGCGCCGTGATGCGGTTGCGCGCCAGCCGGCGGTCGGTCTCGATCTGCGACTCGCCCGGTCCGCGGGCGCCGATGCCGGGCTGCGCCGCGCTCGCGCCGAGGCGCTCGAGGTGCGTCCACAGCCCCCGCATGCGGGCCATGTTGTACTCCAGCTGCGCGAGCTCGACCTGCAGCTTGCCCTCGGCGCTGTGGGCGTGGCCGGCGAAGATGTCGAGGATCACGGTCGTGCGGTCGACGACCGGCATGCCGAGCCCCTCCTCGAGGTTGCGCTCCTGGCGCGGGCTGAGCTCGTCGTCGCAGACGACGACGTTCGCATCGGCGAGCTTCGCGGCCTCCTTGATCTCGATCAGCTTGCCCGGCCCGACGTACGTGTTCGGATGTGGCTGCTCGAGGTGCTGGACGATCTGCCCGACGACCGCCACGCCGGCCGTGCGCAGCAGCTCGCGCAGCTCGGAGAGGTCGTCGCCGGCCGGCAGCGCGGCGATGCAGAACGCCCGCTGCTTCGGGCGCCCGGTCTCCGCGGCGTTGCCCTGGTGGACCTCTCCGGTGCGGCCTTGGCGCGTTCGTTGCACGCGTTTGAGTCTAGACGCGGCGCCGGCCCGCTCCGTCGCGGCGCCTCAGCCGGCCGCCGTGCGCCGGAAGACGGCGAGCCCGCTGTTGCGGTCGCCGCCGTCGCCGCTGTACAGCCAGCGGCCGTCGCGCGAGATCGCGATCCCCCAGACGTGGTGCAGGCCGCGACCGACCGCGCACGCCGGCGGCCTGCGCGGCTCGCGATTGGCGACGCACCCGCGCGCGCCCGGCAGCTGGCGCAGCGCACCCGTCGTCGCCTTGCGGCGCATGATCGACAGCGCGCTGGACGAGAACGCGCCCGCGTAGACGTTGCGACCGTCGGGGCTGAGCGCGAGGTCGCGAGCGCCGAGCAGCGAACCGCTCGTCGACGGCCTGCAGCCCTCGGCGCCGGATTGCGCGATGCAGCCGTTCTCGCCGCCGAGCTGCGCGAGCAGGCCGCTGGCGCCGTCGCGGGCGAACGTCGCGATCGCGCTGGAGCGCCGCGCCGCGACGTAGACGTTGCGAACGTCGGGGCTGATCGCGAGGTCGTAGGGGCCGTCGAGGCCGCGCACGCTCGTGCAGCCGCCCGTGGCGCCCTGCGCCCAGCAGCCGATTTCCGTCAGCGCGCCGTTGTCCGGAGCGCGTGCGAACGCGGTGATCGCGTCGCCGAGGTAGGACGTGACGTACAGCGAGCGGCCGTCGGGGCTGAGGTCGACGTCGGTCGCGCCGTCGAGGTCGTGCGCGCCGCCGCGGCACGTCTTCGTCTTCGCGCCCTGTCGGACGCAGCCGACGGCGGTGAGCCTGCTCGTCGCGGCGTCGCGCGCAAGCACCGTGACGGCGTCGCCGGAGAACGCGACGACGTAGGCGAAGCGGCCGACTGCAGCGCGGCGGCCCGCGTGCAGCCGTTGACGGCGACCGACGAGGCCGGGTCGACGAAACAACCCTTCGCCCCCGGCAGTTGGGTCAGCGTGCCGACCGGTGCGCGTGCCACCGCGGCGCCGCGGGCGGCCAGTCTGACACGGCGCCCGGCGGCCACGCCGGCGCTGCGCGCCGCGACCGCGCCGCGGTGCTTGCGCGATTGGTCGACCGCGCGCCCGAGGAACGGCCCGAGCGTGCGCGAGAACGTGCGCGTCATGTGGCCGATGTCCTTGATGACGAGCGCCCCGCCGATCACCGGCGGGCAGCTGTCGTCGTCGCACATCAGCGCCGTCAGGTCGAGGAGCTTCACCCTGCCCGTCGGGTCGAGCGCGGCGGCCTCGGCCTCGAGGTCGCGCGCGAGCGCCTTGCCGCGCGGGCGCGCACAGCGCAGCGCGGGGTTGCGGCGGCGCGCGACCGCGGCGGTCACGCAGTCGGCGGTGTCGCCGGCGCTGTGCGGCACGTCGCGCAGCACGAAGATCTCCTCGACCGAGGGCGGCATCGCGCTCCAGGCGCGCAGGTACCCGTCGACCTTCGTGTCGTGGGGGCGCCGGCCGGGCACCGCCTGGACCCCCGAGCCGGCGTTCGCCGACACGAACGCCGCCTTGACCTCGTGGTGGTTGCGCAGCCAGCGCAGGACACCGCGGGTCCAGCCCTTGCAGCGGTCGTGGTGGTTCGTGCGCGCGAGCGTGAACGGGCACAGGTTGCGGTTGATCGACACGCCGTGCCATTGGCGCCGGCGCGCGAGGAAGGCGAGCGCGGCACGCCAGTGCGTCGAGTGGCTGTCTCCGAGCAGCGCGACGGTCGTGCGCGCCGTGCGCCCGGGGGTGCCGAACGTGCAGGCCGGCGGCTGCACGCGATCGATGCGCTCGCACGGCTCGCTGGGCTCCACCGCGGCGTCGTACGGGCTCGG
>JAWVGK010000143.1:0-8646 GCA_033855155.1 Solirubrobacteraceae bacterium
TGGTCATAAGCTGCACGCATGAATCTTCGGCAGCTGCGCTACCTCGTCGCGCTCGCGGACGAGCGGCACTTCACCCGCGCCGCCGCGCGCGAGCACGTCGCGCAGCCGGCGCTGTCGCAGCAGATCCGCAGCCTCGAGGCGGAGCTCGGCACGCCGCTGGTGCAGCGCACGACGCGCAAGGTCGCGATGACGCAGGCCGGCGAGGTGCTCGTCGTGCGCGCCCGCCGCGCGCTCGCCGAGCTCGACGCCGCGCGGGCCGAGCTGCAGGCGCTCGCGGGCGTGCAGGCGGGGCGCCTGTCGGTCGGCGCGCTGCACACGATGGGGCCGGTCGACCTGTCGTTGCTGCTGGCGACGTTCCACGAGCGCTACCCCGCGGTCGAGCTGACGGTTCGCGAGCAGTCCAGCGAGGAGCTCGCGGAGATGCTGCGCGACGACGAGGTCGACCTCGCGTTCCTGTCGGTCACCGAGCGCATCCAGAGCCGCGGCCTCGCGCTGCGCCCGCTCGTCAGCGAGGAGCTCGTCGTCGCGCTGCCGACCGATCACCGCCTGGCGAGCAGCGAGCAGCTGCGCCTGCGCGACCTCGCGCGCGAGTCGTTCATCACCTTCCGCGAAGGCGCGCGGCTGCGCGAGCTGCTCGTCTCGTCGGCCGCGCGGGCGGGCTTCGTGCCGCGGATCGCGCTGGAGTCCAACGAGAGCCGGCGCATCCGCAGCCTTGTGTCGCGCGGCCTCGGCGTCGCGATCCTGCCGCGCTCGGACGCCGCCGGGCCGGGATCGGAGGTCGCCGTCTGCGACCTCGTCGAGCCCTCGCTCGTGCGCGACATCACGCTCGCGTCGCGCGCCGAGCGCCGCCCCTCGCCCGCGGCGGAGGCGTTCGTCGTGCTGACGCTCGACGTCTACGGCGAGGGCGCGCGGCGCGCCTTCGACGCGCTCCTGAGCGCGCCGTGATCGCGCTCGTGACGGGGGCGTCGAGCGGCATCGGCGAGGCGACGGCGCGGCGCCTGGCGCGCGAGCCCGGCGCGCGGCTGATCTTCGTCGCGCGCCGCGGGGAGCGCCTGCAGGCGCTCGCGGCGCAGCTCGGCGGCGCCACGGTGATCGCCGCCGACCTCACCGACGCCGACGCTCCCGCGCGCATCGCGGCGATCGTCGAGGCCGAGTACGGGCACCTGGACCTGCTCGTCAACAACGCCGGCGCCGCCTGGCGCGCGACGTTCGAGGACGGCGGCTGGGAGGACGTGCGCCGCCATATGGAGCTGAACTTCGACGCGCCCGTGCGCCTGACCGAGGCGCTGCTGCCGCTGCTGCGCCGCTCGGCGCCGAGCGCGATCGTCAACGTCACGAGCACCGCCGCCCGCATCGCGCGCTCGGGCACGGGCGCCTACTCGGCGGCGAAGTTCGCCTTCACCGGCTGGACCGACGCGCTGCACCTCGAGCTGGCGCCGCACGGCGTGCACGTCGGCATGGTGCTGCCGGGCTTCGTCGCGACCGAGGGCTTTCCGCAGCGCGAGCTCGTCGACCGCGCGCTGACGCGCTGGATCGTCTCGACGCCCGAGCGCGTCGCCGACGCGATCTTCGACGCCGGGCCGGGCGGCCGGGCCGAGCGCTACGTTCCGCGGCCGTACTGGATCGCGGCGACGGCGCGTGCGGCGGCCCCGGCGCTCGTGCGGCGCGTGGTCGGCGCCAGCGCGCGCCGGCTCGCGACGCGCACGGGCGCCGACGAGCTCGACCGCTGACCCGTGGGCGGGGGCCGACGAGCTCGACCGCTGTCCCGTGGGCGGGGGCCGACGAGCTCGACCGCTGACCCGCGGGCGCGCGCGGCTTGCCCCTGACGCGCGGGCGGGCGGGCGCGGCTCGCCCGGCCCGCACGGGTAGATTGCGGGCGTGCCGTACGCCACGCTGCGCTACGAGGTCGCCGACGCCGTCGCGACGATCGCGCTCGACCAGCCCGGCACGCGCAACGCGCTGTCCGAGCGCGTGCTGGGCGACCTGCTCGACGCGTTCGCGGCCGCGCGCGACGACGCGGCCGTGCGCTGCGTCGTGCTCGCCTCGACGCACCCGACCGTCTTCTCCAGCGGCGGCGACCTCACGGGCTTCGCCGCCGACGAGGCGGTCGTCGAGCGCCAGGCGGCGTGCTTTCCGCGCCTGTTCACGCTCGTCGGCGAGCTCGGCAAGCCCGTCATCTGCGCCGCCAACGGCCATGTGCTCGCGGGCGCGCTCGGGCTCGCGCTGGCGTGCGACCTCGTGATCGCGAGCGAGCGCGCGACGTTCGGCACGCCGGAGATCGCCGTCGGCCTGTTCGCGTTCATGGTCTCCGCGTTGCTGGCGCGCAACGTCGGGCGCAAGGCGTGCAGCGAGCTGCTGCTGCTCGGCGAGCGCATCGACGCGCACGAGGCGCGGCGGATCGGGATCGTCAACCGCGTCGTCGCGCCGGACCAGCTCGACGCGGCTGTGGCGGACTGGGCGCAGCGACTCGTGGAGCGCTCGCCGCTGGCGCTGAAGCTCGGCCGCGACGCGCTCTGGCGCACGCAGGACATGGCGCTCGTCAGCGCGCTCGACGTCCTGCGCGCGCAGCTGACGATCGCCGCCTCCAGCGATGACGCGAAGGAGGGCATCGCCGCGTTCTTCGAGCGACGCGAGGCGCAGTGGACCGGCAGGTAGTCGGCCTGCTGTGCCGCACGTCGGACCGCGGCGCCGGCGGCGCGCTCGGGACGCGCGAGCTCGCCGAGCTGCTCGACGCGCGGATCGTCGGCGCGCCGGGCGAGCCGCGCACGTGCGACTGGGCTGACGACCTGCGCGACGCCCACGGCTGCCTGCTCGAGGCCGGCGGCCAGCTCGACGACGCGATCGAGGCCGGCCGCGTGCCGATCCTGCTCGCGCCGGAGTGCTCGATCGCCGTCTCGACGCTGCCGGCGCTCATCCGCCGATACCCGCAGGCGCGCGTGCTGTGGCTCGACGCGCACGCGGACTTCCACACGCCGCAGACGACGAGCAGCGGCTACCTCGGCGGCATGTGCCTGGCGGGCGCGTGCGGGCTGTGGGACACCGGCTTCGGCGCCGGCGTCGATCCGCCGCGCGTGATCATGCACGGCGTGCGCCACGTCGACGGCGCCGAGCGCGTCGCGCTCGATCGCGGCGGCGTGCACCGGATCGACGTCCCGGAGCTGCTCGAGGGCCTCGAGGTGTTCGTGCACCTCGACCTCGACGTGCTCGACCCCGCGGTCTTCCCGGCCCGCTTCCCCGCCGACGGCGGCCTGTCGGCGACCGACCTGCGCGCCTTCCTCGCGGAGCTCGCCGCCGTCTGCACGGTCGTCGGCGCGGAGGTCACGGCGGCGGCGCCCGAGCACGGCGAGATGGTCGTCGACGCGATCACGCCGCTGTTGACGTAGGCGATGACCGCGGGCGACCCCGCGCCGATCCACGTCGCGGCGGCGACCGGCTTCGCCCGCTCCGCCCTCGCGTACGACCGCGGCTGGCCGGGCTGTCCGGACGCGGCCCTCGACTGGCTGGCCGAGCAGCTCCCCGGCCCGCGCGTGGTCGACCTCGCGGCCGGGACGGGACAGCTGACGTTTTGGCCTCGCCGCGCGGGGGTGCGACGTCGTGGCGGTCGAGCCGGTCTCCGAGATGCGCGCGGCGATCGCCGCGCACGAGCGCGTGCGGGTGGTTGACGGCGGCCGCGCTCGACGCGGCCGTGGGCGACGAGCTGCTCGGCGCGCTGCGGAGGGTGACGCTGCGCTACCGCACGGAGGTCGAGCTCCTGCGCCGCCGCGACCAGCCCCCGTTTCGCGGCCCGGACAAGGGGTGCCGTGAGAAACGTGAACATACGTCGCGTTTCGCACGACACGTCGCCGCGCGGGCGCCCCGGCGCCGCCGAGCGCCGCGTGCGCCCGGCTGATCGACCCTACGCCGCGATGTCCGCGCGCTGGAGCACGAAGTACAGCTGCTCGGCGCCCCACACGTGGCGGATCCCGTCGAGGCGAAAGCCGAGCTTCGTCAGGACGTTGCGCGAGCGCAGGTTGGTCTCGCGCGTGATCGCGACGACGTGGTCGAGCTCGAGCACGTCCCACGCCTCGACGAGCACCGCGCGGCTGGCCTCGGTCGCGTAGCCGCGGTTCCAGTAGCGCTTGCCGAGGGCGTAGCCGAGCGCGATGTCGGGGCCGCTCGGAGCGAGCGGGAACAGCCCGGCCTCGCCGACGAGCAGGCCGGACTCGCGCTCGAAGACGGGCCAGAACGAGTACCCGCCGAGCTCCTGCTGGTGCATCGAGCGCTCGATCGCCGCGCGCGTGCCGTTGAGATCGCGAGCGCCGCCGAGCAGCGCCATCGCCTCCGGATCGCCGTAGAGGACGCTGTGCAGCTGCTCGAGATCGTCGGGGCGGTAGGCGCGCAGCGCCAGTCGCTCGGTGAAGATCGGCAATCCCACGGCCACGATGTTGACGGGTCCCGGCGCCGCGTCGTCGTGCGGGCGCCCGCGCGGGCACGCCAATCGCGCCGCTATGGTCCCCGCCGAGCATGACCGCGCGTCCGCGATCCGAGCCCGATGTCGCGGAGCCCGCGGGGGATCCCGCGGTGGTCGACGATCCGCGCCCGCCGTCGGGGCCGTCGGACGCGACGGGAGGCGCGCCGGGGGGCGCGGGCGACGGCGACGGCTGCGGTGCCGGCGACGGCGGTGGTCCGGGCGACGGCGGTGGTACCGGCGACGGCGGTGGCGCGGCCGCCGGCGCGCGGCCGCGTCACGAGCCGTCGCGCCACCCGCTCGTCTGGTACGTCGCGCTCGCCGTGCTGCTCGGCGCCGTGGCGTTCCTCATGGTCTACCTGACGCGCGGGCTGACGTTCAACCTCGATGAGTGGATCGTCGTCACCGAGCGGCGCGGACCGGGCGCGCCGTCGCTGCTCGCGCCCCACAACGAGCACCTGTCGGTGCTCATCATCGCGACGTTCATCGCGCTGCTGAAGGTCGGCGGCCTCGACGCGATCACGCTGATGATGGTGCCGCTGATCGCGCTGCAGCTCGCGCTCGGCGTGCTGCTGTTCGTCATCGCGCGGGCGCGCGTCGGGGTCGGCGTCGCGGTCGGCATCGCGTCCTTCGCGCTGCTGTCCGGGCTCGCGTACGAGAACTTCCTGATCCCCGGCCAGGCCGGCCAGATGGCGTCGATCGTCGCCGGGGTGGCGGCGTTCCATCTCCTCGACCGGCCGCCCAGTCGCCGCGACGACCGCCTGCTGTGCGGCCTCGTGCTCGTCGGGCTGTGCTCGTCGGGGCTCGGCATCCCGATCCTCGTCGGCGTCGGCGTCGAGCTGGCGCTGACCGCGGCCGGCCGCCGGCGGCTGTGGGTCGTCGGGCTGCCGTTCGCGCTGTACGTCGCCTGGTACCTCGTCTACGGGACCAACCGCGCCGCGCTGGACGAGCTCGCGCTCAGCGCGCTGTGGGCGTGGACCGCGCTGTGCAACGCGGCCGGGGCGCTGATCGGCGAGCGCCAGAACGAGCCCGGCCAGGACATGCTGATCCTGCTGCTGGTCGTGCTGGCCTACCGGACCTTTCGCGTCGGCGCGGCCTCGCGGGTGCGCCTGGCGGCGATCGCGACGGTGCTGCTGACGTTCTACGGCCTGACGGCGATCTCGCGCCACGACGTCGCGCCGCCGTCCTCGTCGCGCTACCTGACCGTCGGCATCGTCTTCCTGCTGCTGATGCTCGTCGAGGCCGCGCGCGGCTGGCGGATCCGCGCGTGGGCGCCGTACGTCGTGATCCTCGTCGCGCTGCTGTCGTTCTCCAAGGACAACAAGATCGCGTTCAAGGACGGCCGCTCGCTGTTCCTGCAGCGCTCCGAGCGCGTGCGCGCCTCGCTCGGCGCCGTCGAGCTGCTCGGCCGCTCGCGCGTCGATCCGAAGCTCGAGATCGCGCCGGGGGCGGCGCCGTTCCTCGAGGCCGGCCACTGGTTCGACGCGCTCGACGGCCTGCGCGGGGACCCCGGCTACGGCCCGGCGCAGCTCGCGCGCGCCCCCGGCGACTCCGGCTCCTACGCCGACGACACGCTCGTGCGCGCGGGCGGGCTCGCGCTCGCTCCGGCGGTGCAGGGCGACGTGCCGTGCGAGCGAGCGTGGACGGGCTCGACCGGCCGCGTGCCCGCCGGCGGCCTGCGCGTGCAGGCGCGCCCGGCGATGGCGCTGACGCTGCGCGCGCGGCGCTTCGGCGAGAACTGGGTCATGGTCGGCGTGCTACCGGTCGCTCCGGGCCGTGCGGTCGAGCTGCACCCGCTGCCCGACGCATCGCCGCTGCCGTACGTCGTGCAGGCGGCGGGCGCGGCGCGCGTCTGCCGGTTGTAGCGGCCCGCCGCCGGATCGCGGCGGGCCTATCGCGGGCCGCGGGCCGCACCGGGGTCGCGGCGGGCCTGGGCCGCGGGTCGCGGCCGCGCGGTCAGGCGATGGCTACGGCTCGACCGTCTGCGTGACCGAGTCGACCTTCGTCGCGATGATCGTCGACTCCGACGCGCGCCAGGCGATTCCCCCGGCGCACCGCAGGATGATCTCGGTGTCGGCGCCGAGCGTACGGGTCAGCTGCATGCCGAGCGTCGCCGGCGTCTGGCGGTCGTTGATGGCGATCGTCTGCAGCGACGAGGCGGTGACGCCGCCGACGTCGAGGATGCAGGTCCCGCCGACCGAGCCGTTGGAGCCGAGCAGCGCCTCGAGGATGTTCGTCTCGCCGGTGAACGCCGTCATGATCGTGTTCGCCGTCACGACGTAGGCGCCCGCCGGGACCTTCAAGCTCGTTACGCGCTGGAACACGTTGGCCGGCTGGTTCTCCGGCCCGGCCTTGCGCACCTGCTCGTAGGCGATCTTCCCAGTCGCCGGCGCCGGCGCCTTCTTGTTGATCAGGTTCTGCACGCCCTTGGAGAGCTTGCCGGACCGGATCGTGGCGTCCCTGATGTCGACGTTCTGGATCGTGCCGTTCTGGATCTGCTTGCTCGTGATCACCGTTGCAGCGACGGCGCTACCTGCACAGGCCGCCACGAGTGCTGCGATCGAGATGACGAGCGCCGGGCTGGGCCGTCGATGCTTCATGTGATTTCCCCCCTGGGAATCGAGTGCCTGCCTGACAGCGATGCTGTCCGGAGAGGCCGCACCATAGTCGTTGAAACGGATGCGGGCACGAAAAAAGTCTGAGACGTTCTGGCGCGCTTGCGGGTTCGCCCCGGCGACGAGGGATCGGGGCAGCGCGGTGGGTAGCATCCCCGTCGTTGACTGACCAGTCAATCCGGGAGCCTCAAGCATGCGCGTCGCCGCAGTCCAGATGACCAGCACCGCCGATCTCGACCGCAACCTCGAGCGTGCCGACCGCTTCACGCGCGCGGCCGCCGCCGACGGCGCGCGGCTCGTCGTGCTGCCGGAGAAGTGGAGCGTCATCGGTCGCGGCGACGACCTGCTCGCGGCCGCGCAGCCGCTCAACGGGCCGGTCGTGCGGTGGGCGCGTGACGTCGCCCGCGAGCTCGGCATCGAGCTCGTGGCCGGCTCGATCTGCGAGCGCGCGGACGGCGACACCTACGAGCGGCCGCGGCTGCGCAACACGTCGCTGCACATCGGGCCCGACGGCGACGTCCACGCGACGTACCGCAAGCTGCACATGTTCGACGTCGTCGTCGACGGCACGGTCTACCGCGAGTCCGACCACGAACAGGCCGGCGACGAGATCGTCTGCAGCGAGACGGCCGGCGGCGTCGGGCTCGGCCTGTCGATCTGCTACGACGTGCGCTTCCCGGAACTCTACCGGATCCTCGCGATCGGCGGCGCGCGCATCCTCACCGTGCCGGCGGCGTTCACCGTGCCGACGACACGCGATCACTGGGAGGTGCTGCTGCGCGCGCGGGCGATCGAGAACCAGGCGTTCGTGATCGCCGCCAACCAGATCGGCGAGCACGCGCCCGCGAGCGCCGCGGGCGCGGCGATGCGCTCGGGCGGTCGCTCGATGATCGTCGACCCGTGGGGGATCGTGCTGGCGCTCGCCGCCGACCGCGAGGGCCACATCGTCGCCGACCTCGACCTCGACGCCCAGCAGCGCATCCGCCGCGAGCTGCCGGCGCTCGCCCACCGCCGTCCCGCCGCCTATCGCTGGCCCGTCGAGGCGCGCGCCTAGTGCCGTCGGCGCCGCAGATCCGGCCGGCCCCGGCCGACAAGCGCCGCATGATCCTCGACGCGGCGGTCGTCGCGTTCGCCAAGCGCGGCTTCCACGCCTGCCGCGTGTCGGACATCGCCGACGAGGCGAACGTCGCCTACGGCCTCGTCTACCACTACTTCCGTTCGAAGGACGAGGTGCTCGACACGCTGTTCGTCGAGCGCTGGAACGTCCTGCTGGCGTTCATCGCCGAGACCGACGCGCAGCGGATCGCGCCGCGCGACAAGCTCTACGCGATCGCCGCCGCGATCATCGACTTCTACCGCTACGACCCGGCGCTGATGAAGGTCATCATCGTCGAGGTCATGCGCTCGGCGAACACGTTCGGACTGCGCCACGTCGACAAGATCGCCGAGGCCTATGTGCTCATCGGCGAGATCGTCGCCAAGGCCCAGGCGGAGGGCACGTTCAAGCGCGAGGTCTCGCCGCGGTTCGCGGCGCTCGCCTTCTACGGCGCGATCGAGCAGGTGCTCACCGGCTGGATCTTCGGC
>JAWVGK010000144.1:0-23368 GCA_033855155.1 Solirubrobacteraceae bacterium
ACCCCCGCCGCCCTCCGCGCCTCGGCGTGCGCGGCGTCCTCGAGCGCGTCGTCGAGCGGTTCGAGCTCGTCGAGGCCCGTCGCGCGCCGGATCAGCCAGTCGGCGAACCACGCGTTCTTCGGCAGCAGCGGGCCGTGCAGGTAGGTGCCGATGACGCTGCCGCGCAGCACGCCCTCGACGCCCGACACGCCGCTGTTGCCGTGGCCCTTGAGCACGCGGCCCAGCGGCCGCTCGCCGGCGCCGAGATGCGTGCGGCCGCCGTGGTTCTCGAAGCCGGCGAGCACGCGCGGCTCGTCGCCGTCGAGGCAGACCTCGATCGCGACGTTGCCGATCAGCCGCGAGCCGTCGGCGCTCCGGATCGTCTCGAGGTCGACGAGGCCGAGCCCCGGGATCTCGACGTCGCCGAGCTCGTAACGATGGCCGAGCAGCTGGTAGCCGCCGCAGACGCCGAGCACGATCGCGCCGCGCGCCGCCGCCGCGTGCAGCGCGTCGCGCTTGGACGAGACGAGGTCCAGCGCGCATAGGCGCTGGTCGCGATCCTGACCGCCGCCGAGGTAGAAGAGGTCGTGCGCGTCGGGGTCGATCGCGTCGCCGATGCCGGCCGCGGCGACGCGGAAGCCGATCCCGCGCCAGGCGCATCGGCGCTCGAGCATCAGCAGGTTGCCGCGGTCGGCGTAGATGTTCATGAGGTCCGGATACAGCGCGCAGATCCGCAGCTCAGCCACGCAAGATCACCACCGTCGTGCCCACATGCTCCTCGGTGGGCGGGATGACGCGCGCGGCGCGCGGCCACAGCCCGATCGCCTGCGCCTCGCGCTCCACCTGCGCCGCGTCGACCTTGTCGAGGTGGATGACGTCGGCGCTCGCCGTCCGCTGGCCCGACGGCGCGACGGTCGTGCGGATGCGCTCGATCGCCATGCGGTCGCCGAGGTCGCGCAGCGCGACCGGCTGGCTGTAGTAGCTCACGCCGTCGACGATGCCGACGTCGGGCAGCGGCAGGACGACGTGCTCGGCGTCGAAGGCCTCCATCGCGTCGGCGAGCGCGCAGGCGACGAGCCCCTTGTCGGCGAGGTGCGCGCGCGCCGAGCGCAGGAAGCCGGCGCGCCCGGCGGCTCCGAGCAGCTGGATCGTCTGCATCGGCGCGACGATGAGCCCGAAGCGCCGCCCCGGCAGCTCGAAGCCGCCGGCGTCGCCGACGACGGTTTGCACCGCCAGCCTGCCCGCGCGGGCCCGCAGGACGTCGAGGAACAGCGGCTCGCGGTCCAGCGCGACGACCTCGTGCCCGGCGCGCGCGAGCTCGAGCGTGACCCTCCCGGTCCCGGCGCCGACGTCGAGCACCGGCCCGGCCTCGCTCGCCGCGAGGTCGCGCCACAGCATCAGGTCGGCGCGGTAGCCGCCGCACTCGACGTCGTGCCAGATGACCTGCGCCGGCGTCACCGAAACGACCCCTGCGCCGCGCCGCGCGCGACCAGCAGCCGGCGCAGCTCGAGCATCGCCGTGTACGTCGGCAGCGCGACCAGCCGGCCCTCGCCGCCGGCGAGCGCGTCGTCGAGGCCGGCCTCGAGGCCCGGCACGACGCGCAGGCGCGACGCCGGCACGCCCGCGTACTTCAGGCGCAGCGCGAGCTCGGCGGCGCGCGTGCCGCTGCACGTCACGCGGCGCACGCGCGCGGCGATGACCTCGAAGTCCGCGTCCCACACCCACGAGACGTCGTGGCCGTCGGCCGTGCGGTCGTTGAGCACGGCGAGGACGTCGTGCTCGCCGGGGTCGAGCGCGAGCGTGCGCAGCACCTCGTTGGCGCCGGCGGGGTTCTTGACGAGCAGGATCGCCAGCTCGCGGCCGCCGATCGTGAGGGTCTCCGCGCGCCCGAATGCCGCCTTCGTCGCCTGCAGGCCGCGCACGATCGCGTCGAGGTCCGCGCCGAGGACGTGCGTCAGCGCCGCCGCGCCGAGCGCGTTGTAGACGTTGTAGAGGCCGGGGAGGGGGAGGACGACGTGCGCCCGATCGGCGCCGACGGTCAAGGTGAAGCGCGCGCCGCGCGTGCCGTCGAGCACGACGGCGCTCGCCGACACGCTCGGCGGCGGGCGGCGGCTGTCGCCGTTGGGACAGTGGTAGCGGCCGAGGTGGCCCATGTAGATCGCGTCGTAGACGTACGCCGCGCCGCAGCGCCGGCAGTGCTTGGAGTCCGACGCGTGCGCGAGGCCGGACAGCGCCATCGCGTCGTCCTGCACGCCGAAGTAGACGGCCTCGCCGCGCTCGCGGCCGAGGTCGGCGACGAGCGGGTCGTCCGCGTTCAGCACGAGCCGCGTCGCCGGCGCCGCCGCGACGGCCGCCGCCCAGCGGTCGGCGATCGTCTCGAGCTCGCCGTAGCGGTCGAGCTGGTCGCGAAAGAGGTTCGACAGCAGCAGCGCGCGCGGGCGCAGCTGCGGCACGACTTGGTCGAGCCAGAACTCGTCGACCTCGAACAGCCCGGCGTCGGCATCGATGCCCCCGCTGCCGCGAGCGGCGTCGAGCAGCGCGGTCGTGACGCCGCCGGCCATGTTCGCGCCGGCGCGGTTGTGCACGAGCCGTGCGCCGGCCGTCTCGAGGATCGCGGCGGCCATCGCGGCCGTCGTCGTCTTGCCGTTGGTCGCCGAGATCACGGCGCTGCCGTCGCGCAGGCGCCCGGCCAGGCGGGCGATCGCGTGCGGCTCCAGGCGCATGAGAAGCTTGCCGGGCAGGCTCGTGCCGCCGCGCCCGCTGCGCCGCGACAGCGACCCGGCGGCACGGGCGACGGCGATCTTCGTCTGCAGGATCATGCGCCGTCGAGCACGAGCGTCTCGAGGCGCTCGGCGATCGCGACGGGGCCGGGCGCCGGAGCGCTCTCGGCGGCGGCGCGGTCCGCCACGCCGGTCATCACGAGCGCCGCGTCGATTCCGGCGGCGCGGGCACCGACGAGGTCGGCGTCGACGCGATCGCCGATCATCAGCGCGCGGCCCGGGCCGAGGCGGTCGAGCGCCGTCTGAAAGAGGATCGGCTCGGGCTTTCCGACGGTGACGGCGACGCGGCCCGAGGCGGTCTCGACGGCGGCCAGCAGCGCGCCCGAGCCGGGCCACGAGCCGTCGGGCATCGGAAACGTGGCGTCGCGGTTGGCGCCGAGCAGGAACGCGCCGCGCGCCGCGGCCTGCGTCGCCTCGCGCAGCTCCTCGTAGTCGAAGCCCCGATGCACCGCGACGACGACGACGTCGGCGCGGCCGGCGAACGTCGTGTCGTTGACGATCCGCAGGCCGGCCGCCTCGACGTGGCGATGGATCGCGGCCGAGCCGATCACCATCGCGGAACGCCCGCCGAAGCGCTCGGCGAGGACGAACTGGATCGCGCCGCCCGCCGTCACGACCTCCTCGAGCGATGCCTGAAAGCCCAGCCGCCAGAGCTTGCGCACGTACTCCTCGGTGCCGAGCGCCGTGTCGTTGGTGACGAACGCGATCCCCTTGCCGGCGGTGCGCAGCGCCGAGACGGCCGCGACCGCGCCGGGCGTGGCGGCGTCGCCGATCCAGACGCAGCCGTCGAGGTCGAGCAGGACGTGGTCGTAGCGCGCGACGAGCGACGTGATCGGCACGCACGGCAGTTTGATCTACGCTTCGCCCCGGTGAAGCGCGCCACGGTCCTGATCGTCATCCTGCTGGCGGTGCTGCTGGTCGTGGCCTGCGGCAAGGACGCCCCGATCGGCGACGGCCAGACCGCCTCGACGGCGACCGCCGTAGCGCCGTCGACCGCGACCACCACGACGCCGGCGATCCCGCCGCGCTCGGCGCACGACGGCTGCAAGGCCGTGGCCGCGCCCGGCCCCTCGCCGAACCCGACGCGCCGGCGGTCGCGCAAGCGGCTGAGCGTCAAGCACGGGTACATCGCCGTGCTGCAGACCAACTGCGGCACGATCCGCATCCTGCTCTCCGTGCGTCGCGCTCCGAAGACGACGTCGTCGTTCGCCGGCCTCGTGCGCAACGGCTTCTACGACGGGCTGACGTTCCATCGCATCGCCAAGCCGGGCGGCAACGACTATGTCATCCAGGGCGGCGACCCGCGCGGCGACGGCAACGGCGGCCCCGGCTACAGCGTCGTCGAGAAGCCGAGCAAGCGCACGCGCTACGTCCGCGGCGTCGTCGCGATGGCGAAGACCGCGACCGACCCCCCGGGGACGTCCGGCAGCCAGTTCTTCATCGTCACGGCGAAGGAGGCCCCGCTGCCGCCCCAGTACGCGATCCTCGGCCGCGTCATCGGCAGCGACAAGGTCGTGCGGCGGATCGCCCGCCTCGCGACCGACCCCGTGTCGGAGATGCCGGTCGACCCCGTCGTGATGGAGCACGTGCGCATCGTGCGCCGCCGGTAGTGGGCCGTCGTCGCGGGCAGGATTCCGCGTTTGGGCGCACCCCGGTCATACCCTGGTAGCATACGCACGCATGAAGCTCAGCGTCAGCCTGTCAGAGGAAGATGTCGCGCTGCTCGACGACTACGCCCGCAGCGCCGGCCTTCGGTCTCGCTCCGCGGCCCTCCAGCACGCCCTGCGGCTCCTTCGCCACGCCGATCTGGGCGAGGACTACGCAGCGGCGTGGCACGAATGGGAGTCATCGGGCGAGCGCGACGCGTGGGAGGGGACCGTCAGCGACGGGCTGACAGATGCTCCGCGGTGAGGTCCGGCTGACCGACCTCGACCCGGCGCGTGCCAGCGAGGCGGACAAGCGCCGGCCCGCGATCCTCGTCAGCAACGATCACGCCAACGCGACCGCCGCGCGCCTCGGGCGCGGCGTCGTCACCGTCGTCCCGATCACGAGCAACGTCGCCCGCGTGTTCCCGTTTCAAGTGTTGCTGGCGGCGGAGCTCAGCGGGCTGCGGACCGGCTCCAAGGCGCAATGCGAGCAGGTTCGAGCGGTCTCGGTAAGCCGCCTCGGAACGGTCCTCGGCCGCCTGCCGGCACCGGTCATGCGCCAGGTCGATGAAGCGCTTCGCTTGCACCTGCAGCTGTAGCGGCTGCGAAGGTTGCGTGGCGCGGCGCCCGAAACAGCGAGAGTGCTGGGCAGCAGCACGGACGATCGCCGCCCGCGCACAGTGAGACGAAGATTGGGGGCGAATAGCGCCCCCTTCTCTGCATCTCAACGCGGCCGCGGGACCGGATCGTGCGATCCGCCCGCGGGCAGGCCATCGCGTGTCGAGTCGTGGCCGGTATCCGGTCACTTCTCGACATCGAGGTCGGACCCGCCCGCACATGGTCGACCAATCGCACAGCCGCTTTTCGCGTGAAGGGAGCTGTCTGGCGGCAGGCATCACTCAGCTCGTTCTGGCGCGGTCGGGCGCTCGAAAGGGTCATCGCCCCGCGGTCGCCTCCCCACATCGTGCGCCCAGCCGACACGAGCTTGCAGGCATGCAGATTCGTCGCCGCCCAAAGCAGAGCCGGCCGTCAGAACAGCGACGCCTGCTCGGGCGGGTCGAGGCAATCCGGCGCGTCGTGGCGCGCGTCGTTGACGGCGCGGCTCACCGGGCGCATCGCGAGCGGCGGCGGCGGGGCGGTGGGGGAGAGCAGCTCGTGCAGTTCGTCCACCGGCGCGTCCGGATCCAGCCAGCGCTCCTCCTCGAAAGGCGCGAGGATCACGGGCATGCGGTCGTGCAGCTCGCGCACCGGGCCGGCGGCCGCGGTCGTGACGATCGCGCAGCTGCGCAGCGGCTCGACGTCGCCGGCCTCGCGCGGGCGCCACGAGGCCCACAGGCCGGCGAAGGCGAACGGCTCGCCGTCCTCGCGCGTGATCCAGTGCGGCGTGCCCGCCGACCACTCGTAGAACCCGTCGGCGAGGATCAGGCAGCGCCGGCGCGCGAACGCGTCGCGGTAGGCCGGGCGCTCGGCGACGGTCTCCGCGCGCGCGTTGATCGTCTTGGCGGCGAGCTCGCGCGGATCGTCGGCCCAGTGGGGGACGAGGCCCCAGCGCAGCAGCGCGCCCTCGGGCTCGGACCGCGGCCGGCGCACGACCGCCAGCACGTCGTCGCCCGGCGCGACGTTGAAGCGCCGGCGCACCTCGAGGCGCTCGCCGATCGCAAAGCGCGCGCGCAGCTGCGAGGGGTCAGTCGTCGCGAGGGTGTAGCGTCCGCACATCAGCCGCCGGCGCGCGCGGCGCGCGCCTTGGCCTGCGCGGCGCCCTGGCGGCGCTTGCCAACGAACGTCAGCACCGCCAGCGCGACCAGCACGACGAACACGCCGAGCCCGATCGCACCGAGGATCGAGCCGCCGCCGAACGGCAGCAGGACGAGCTCGGCGACGAGGAAGCCGATCAGCAGCAGCGCGAAGACGATCCCCAGCAGGATCGCGCCGCCGCGCACCTTCATCAGCCTGCTGGCGCCCTGCGCGGGCGAGATCATGCCCATCAGGCGCAGGACGAACAGCTGGCGGCTGCTCGGCGCCGTCTGGCCGAGCTTCTCGACGGCGGCCTTGAGGTCGTCCGGGCGGCGCTCGGCGAGCGCCAGCGACGCCTCGGCCATGCGCCGCAGCTGCATGCGCTCCTGCGGCCGCGCGGCGGCGATCGCCCGGCGGAAGTGCTCGCGCGCCTTCGCCGCGTCGTAGCGCTCGGACGCGCGCGCACCGAGGATCGCCTGGGCCGCGGCGCGGTGCTTGGTCTCCGCGGCGAGCTCCTCGTCGGAGCGCAGCTCGAGCTGCGACATCGCGGCCAGCGCGCTCTTCTGCTCCATGCGGACCTGTCGCTGCTTCGCCATCGCCGCCGAAGTGTAGGTCCCACGCTGCGCCGCGGTCGTGCCATCTGCGACGCACTTGGCGCGCGCCGCGCACGCAGGTCGACGGTGACGGCGCAGGCGGCGTAGTCTCGCGCCGGTGAAGCGCATCTCGATCATCCTCGTGGCCCTCCTGCTGGGCTTCGCCGCGCCGTCCGCGATCGCGCAGTTCGGGCCGCCGAACGTCCCCGCGCCGCTCACGCAGCCCGACGACCCGAGCACGACGAAGTTCGAGGACGACACCGGCCTCAGCACGGTGCAGCTCGTGCTGATGTTCGGCGGCGCGATCGCGATCGTCGCCTTCATCGCGTGGTTCATCATGCGCGACGCCCGCCGCGCGGCGCCTGTGGGCGAGCGCGGCCGCGCGGGCGCGGCCGCCGCGCCCGGCACGTCCAAGTCGAGCTCGAAGTCCGCGCGCGAGCGCGAGCGCGAGAAGGCGCGCAAGCGCAACAAGGCGAAGGCCGCGCGCAACCAGCGCAAGCGCAACCGCCCGCACTGACCTCGTCGCGGACGCGGAAGTTGGCGCGTGCGCATGCTCGCGCGCTCGTGGGGTATGCGTTGAGGGAGTCAAAGAGATCAGGAGGCCGCAGATGGCAACGCAAGTGAGCGAGTCGTTCACCGTGTCCGATCCCGACCAGGCCTGGGGCGTCGTAACCGACGTCAGCAAGCTCGTGCCATGCGTGCCGGGCGCCGAGGTCCTGGACGCCGAGGGACCGTCGAAGGCGACCGCGGCGATCAAGGTCGACATGGGTTCGATGGCCATGAAGTTCAAGGGCCCCGTCGAGATCGTCGAGACCGACGACAGCGCGCGCCGCGCAGTGATCAAGGCGAACGCCAAGGAAGAGGGCGGGCAGAGCAACGCCGACGGCACCGTCACGATCACGATCAGCGGCGATGGTGGCAAGGTCGACGCGACCGCGAACGTCAGCGGCAAGGCGGCGTCGATGGGCGAGGGGACGGTCCAGGCCGTGCTGCAGCAGCTCGTCAAGCAGTTCACGGGGAACCTCGCCAAGGCATAGGCCGGGCGAGGCGCCGAGGACGGCGCGCAAGCATGGCGGACGGCGCCCGACGCACGGGGCGCCGTCCCGACCTTCGCGTGAGGCACCCGCAGCGGCAGCTTCGAGCCACGCGCACGCAGACCGGTCGTTCTCGCGCGGGGCGCACGGGGTACAGCTCGCAGACCACATGGAACTCGATCTCGACAACCCACCCGCGACGCTGGCCCACCTGCTGGAGAGCGGGGAGGAGAACGGCTGCGTGAACCTCTCCGAGCTCGACGCGATCGCTCGCAGGCTCGAGGTCCCCGACGACGAGCTCTGCGAGCTGTACGAGGCGTTCGAGGCGCGCGGCATCAACGTCTCCGACGACTGCGGCCGGGCCGGCGTGCCCGCCACCGAGTACGGCAACGGCGGCCTCGCGTCGGCGACGACCGACGCGCTCGGCCTGTTCCTCAACGAGATCCGCCGCCACCCGCTGCTGACCGCCGCCGAGGAGGTCGAGCTCGCCAAGCGCATCGAGCAGGGCGACGCGGCGGCGAAGGAGCGGATGATCAACTCGAACCTCGCGCTCGTCGTCTCGATCGCCAAGAAGTACCCGCAGAACGAGCTGCCGCTGCTGGACCTCATCCAGGAGGGCATCTTCGGGCTCATCCGCGCGAGCGAGAAGTTCGACTGGCGGCGCGGCTTCAAGTTCTCGACCTACGCCACGTACTGGATCCGCCAGGCGATCCAGCGCGGCATCGAGAACAAGGCGCGCACGATCCGCGTCCCGACGAACATCGCCCAGCGCGAGCGCAAGATCCAGCGCGCGTCGCGCGCGCTCAACGCACGACTCGGGCGCGAGCCGACGAACCAGGAGATCGCCGACGAGGCCGAGCTGCCGCTCGCGCAGGTCGAGGCGATGGGCGACATCGCGCGCACGGTCACGAGCCTCGACCGGCCGGTCGGCGACGACGGCGAGACCGCGCTCGGCGCGCTGCTCGGCGACGAGCGGGCGGGCCCCGCCGAGGAGGTCGAGGTCGCGCTGCGCGACGAGGCGCTGCGCAACGCGCTCGCGGGCCTGCCGGCACAGGAGCGCCAGGTCGTCGAGCTGCGCTACGGCGTCGACGGCCTCGACGGCCCCGTCGGCCTGCGCGAGACGAGCCGGCGGCTGGGCATCACCCAGCCCGAGACGCGCAAGCTCGAGGAGCGCGCGCTCGAGCGACTGGCGAGCCTGCGCGAGCTGGAGGCTCTGCGCGAGGCGGCGTGAACGCACCGCCGCCCCGCGCGCGGAAGGGGAGATACCCCCGCGCGTCGGCGCGCCAAACCCGCCCCGCGCCTCAGTTCGTGACGGTGACGGTGCCCTTCATCGTCGGGTGAAACTGGCAGAAGTACTTGAAGGTGCCCGGCCGCGAGAACGTCACCGAGCCGCGCTTGCCGCCGACGACGGTGCCGCTGTCGAACGAGGGCTGGGCGCCGGCCTCGGTCAGCGTGTGCGGGGCCTTGTCGGCGTTGGCGACGGCGATCGGCCGTCCTACCTTCACGGTCGCCGGGTCGGGCCGGTAGGTGAAGTCCACGATCCGGATCGTGCGCGCCGCGGCGGGCGCGGAGGCCGTCGTCGTCGCGCCGGTCTCGTCGTCGCCGCCGCAGCCGGCGAGCAGGGCCGCGGCGGCGAGGGCCGCGGGGAGCACGTGTCTCATGCTCGTGTGATCGTGCCCGGCGCCCGGGCGGATCACTGCCCGTCCAATCCGGCTACCCGCCGGCGACGTCCTTGTACGTGCCCTGGACGACCGTCGTGGTGCCGGCGACCGTGACCTTGTCCATGAGCACCTTGTTCGACGTGATCGCCGGGTTGTAGCCGCCGAGCGCGTCGAGCACCGTGTCGAGCAGCGATCCCAGGAGGCACAGGGCGCCCAGCGGCCCGCAGGACGCCTGCGGGGGGTAGATCCCGACCTCGGCGCTCTTGCCGTCCGCGGCGACCCCGCCGACGACGTGCGCGCCCTCTTCGATGCGCACGACCTCGCGCGCCGGCAGCGACGCGTCGCCGAGACTGTCGCGCTGCTGGTTGAGCGCGTAGACGAGCCCGCGGAAGGTGCCGCCGTTCGCGTCGCCGTCGCCGCGCAGGACGACGCGGCCATGGCCGATGACGAGCGCCTTGAACGCCGGGTTCGCGCCGACGTTCAGGTAGCAGAACTGGTCGCCGGGGCCGCCGATGCTGCCCGCGCTGCCGGTCGTGCCGACCTGGTCGATGTAGACGACCGTGTCGGCGTTCGCGCCCGCCGGGATCACGCACTGCGGCAGCATCGGGTGGTCGGCTCTCGCCTTGCCGGGGGTCGACGCCAGGTACGTGCCGGAGCTCATCGCCTGCTGCTTGAGCTGCAGGATCGCCGCGGCGCCGGCGGCGGTCGGCGACGTCGCCTGCACGAGCGTGCCGCCCGAGACCAGCGTGCTGAACGCCGCCAGCGAGGACGCGCCGGCGAGCGTGCCCATCAGGCAGCCGTCGAGCGCGCCGCAGCGCACCGCCGTGACACCCGAGTCGGGCGCCGGCACGAGCGGGTCGGCGGAGACGAGCCCGCTGGAGCCCAGCAGCGAGGAGGTCACGCTGCCGAGCAGCCCGCCGCTGAGCACGGTCCCGGCGGTGGTCGCCACGTCGGCGGTGACGCGCCCGGTCATGAGCCCGTACTTCGAGGACAGCGCGGCGACCTGGGCGGGGCGCACGAGCGCGGCGAGCACGCGCTTGCTTGCGCCGACGTGCGCCTCCGAGCGGATCCACACGTACCCGTTGGCGTTGTGGTCGTAGTTCCAGTCGACGAGCAGCGCGTTCGTCCAGACGGGCTTGTTCGGGCTGACGAGGTCGGCCGCGTCGTCGTCGCAGACGTTGATCTGCCAGCGCGCTCCGCTGTACGCGCTGTCGTCGAAGGTCGCGCTGAGGCCGGGCTGCAGCTTGCTCGTCGCCGAGCCCGGGTTCGTCGCGGCGCCGAGCGTCGCGCCGTAGGAGGCGCCCGAGCAGTCGGCCGCGGTCCCCGTGGCGCTCGTGTTGCTCGGCGCGGCGGCGCCCGACGACGGCCAGTTGTACTTGCTGAGGCTGAAGGCGGCGCTGGTCAGCGCGGCGTCCGCCAGGTTGAACGCCCGGTCGCGGGTGCGCTCGACGCCGGAGTCGCGTGCCTGCCCGTCGACCAGCGCCAGCAGCGCGAGGCCGAGCGAGAGGATGACGAGCATCGCCATCAGGGCGGTGATCATGGCCGACCCGGCTTGGCCGCGCAGGTCGATGCGCTTCAGCATGTGAGCACCTTCACGAGCTCGGAGATGACGCCGGTGGCGCTGGTGATGTTCGCGAGCACCGTCGTGCTCGTCGGCGTGGCCCTGTCGAGCAGCACCGACGTCGTCGCTCCCGTCGAGCTGCCGAGCACGTGGCCCGCGGTGTCGGTGTACTTCACGGTGACCGGGCCGGCGCTCGACGTCAGCGTCAGCGTCGGCACGTCCGCGTCGTTGCAGGCCGTGCTGATCGTGACGCCCGGCGCCGTGCCGGTCTCGTTCTTGGCGCGCCGGAACGCGCTGGCGGTCAGGACGCTCGTGTCCGCGTGGCCGACGGTCCCCGCCTTCAGGGCGAACGTCAAGCCGATGCTGCGGACGTCGTCGGGCGCGACCGCGTCGTAGCGAAACAGCGGCTTGGTCACGGAGTTCGCCGAGATCAGCTTCGTGATCGGGGATGCGCCGGCGCCCGGCGTCGGGCACGCCGTGGCCGTCGTGATCGGGGCGGGATCGACGCTGGTCACGACGGTCGAGTGCCACAGGCGCATGCTCGCGTCCAGGCACACGCGCTCGCGCCGCGTCGTCGTGGCCGACGCTGCGACCGTGTAGACGAGGTCGTCGGCGCCGGCGTACTGGATCGTCTTCGCCTGGCGCAGGTCGCCGACGATGCCGTCCATCGCCTTGCGCACCTGCTCGTTGGCGTCGGTCGCGCGCGTCTGGCGCGCGGCGTTGGAGCTGAACCCGTCGAGCGTGTTGAGGATGCCCACGACGACGAGGATCGACAGCACCATCGCCACGAGCAGCTCGACGAGCGTGAAGCCGTCCTCGCCGGCGAGCCGCGGGACGGGCGGGAGCGGGGAGGTCGTCATGCGGGCTGGGGCGTCGTCAGGAGCGTGGTCTGCGTCAGGGAGAAGTCCTGGGAGCCCTGCGTCCAGGCGACGCGCACGCGCACGCGGCGCAGGTCGTCGGGCGTCGCGTCGTAGGCCACCGAGCCCGCGAACCCGGCCGGGCACAGCAGGACCTCTGCGCCGTTGCCGGCCAGCGGCCCCAGCGCGGAGGCGACGGTGGAGCCGACGAGGCCGGCGAGCGCGCTGTCGCTGCCCAGCGCGCCGCAGACGGTGCCCAGCAGACTGCCGCCGGCGGCGAGCGACACCGGCACGCCGAGGATGTTGGCGCCGGCGGCGAAGCCGCTGCCGACGGCGGGGCTGCCCGGGTAGGACGTCGGGCTCGCGCAGTACGTGCCGTCGCCGACGCCGGCCCCGTCGGCGGCGTCGTCGATCGAGCATCCGGTGACGGTCACCGCGTAGGTGATGTTGCGCCGCCGCACGGCGAAGGACGACCCGCTGACGGCGGGGTGCTCGGGCAGGACCGCCGCGAGCGCCGCGGGAGCCGCGCTCTTCGTCGTCTGCGCGTAGGGGATCTCGCGACTGCGCTCGACGAGCTCGCGGGCGAGGTTCGTGGCCTGCTCGCGGGCGGTCGTGCGGCTCGTGCTCGCGAGGCTGCCCTGGATCATGACGAGCATGCCGAGCACGCCGACGACGAGCATCACCATCGCTACGACGACCTCGATGATCGTGTAGCCGTCCTCGTCGCCAGGTCGCGGCGAGGACGGGCTGCGAGGATCGTCAGTCACAGGCGTCGAACGAGATCGACGGCACGCTCACGGACAGCTTCAGCAGCCCCTTCAGCAGGCATCTGGCGGTGGCGGTGGGCGTCACCAGCGGCATCGCGTCCTCGTTGCCGGCGAGCGGCAGGTGACGGATGCTGACGACGTCCAGGCGACGGCTGACGAGCGTGCCGTCGCTGCCGCGCAGCCTCAGGCGGGCATAGGAGCCGGCGGGGATGTCGACGTAGCGGCAGACGTTCTTGACCTTGCGACACGAGACGTCGCCGGCGACCGTCGTGCTCGGTGCGATCGCGAACACGGCGACGTCGCGCGCGGCGGAGTAGTGCAGGAACATCGCCGCGACCTTGCCGCCGGCGCGGAACGTCTGCAGGTGTGGCACGCGGTAGCGCAGCATCGTGCCCTGCCGCTTGGCGAAGCGCACGTCGACGTACGTGACGTTGCGGGCGGCGGCACTGGACGTCCGCTGCTCGGGCGCGACGACGACCGGCGCCGCCTTCTTGGCCGCGGCCCGCTTCTTCGCGGCGGCGGCGCGCTTGGCGGCGGCGGCCTTGCGCTCGAGAGCGGCCTTCCTCGCGGTCGCCTTCGCGACGGCCGTCGCGTTGGTCGTGCCGTCGGAGTTCTGGACGACGACCGGGGTCGCGGTAGCGGAGCTCGGCGTGCGGGAGCTCGCCGTCACCGGCGTCGACGCGGATGACGTCGCGGCCGGCGCGGCGGCGGTGGCGGCCGGATCCTTGGCGGCGCCCGACGACGGCGTGGCGAAGGGGTCCTGGCCCTTGCCCCTGACCTTCGTGCGCCGCGCCACGGCCTTGTCGGTCGTCGACACGACCCGCTCGGCGGCGGCGGGCAGCGCGCTTGACTTCGCGGGGGGCGGCACGGGGCCGGGAGCCTCCGTGCTGGACTTCATGAACAGCAGCGGGGCCGCGATCATGACCAGGATGGCGATGACCGGGATCGGCCACAGGCGCCGCCTGACCACTTCGTCGACGAGGCTGCGGAGCATCATGACCCTCCCTCTGTGGCGCTGGCCGCGGGGACCGCGGACGGTTCTGGCACTGGCGTGGCGGCGGCGATGTACGCGGTTGCGGAGATCGTCGCCTTGATCTCCGGCGCGTTGGGGTCGGCGCGCGCGAAGGAGATGCCCTCGATCGTCACGAGCCGGCCGTCGATCTTCAGATCGCCGGACTTCACCGTGACCGCGCGGCGCGCGGCGCCGAGCACGCGGATGAGGTCGAAGTACTTGCCGGTGTAGGTGAAGGAGAACGGCAGCGTCGCGATGCCGCCGACCTCGGGCGTGGCGCCCGGGGTGAGCGTCGTGCTGGGGGCGCCGGGCACGGGAGCGGCGAGCCCGCCCTTCAGCACCACGGTGTCCAGGCTGCTCTTGCTCGCCCGCGCGCGCTTCTGCAGCTGTCGCAGCAGCTGCGTGATCGCACCGCGCGCCGGCACCGCCTTGTCGAGGCGCTTGAGCTCGACGAGCAGGCCGTCGAACTGCTTGTGCGCGCTCTGGAAGCTCACGAGCTGCGTGCGTGCCGCCTCGAGGCGCTGCTGCTCGGCGCTGACCTTCGTGCGCACGCCGGCGCTCTCGCTGCGCTTCGGCGACAGCGCCAGCATCCACAGGGCGGCGAGCAGCGCCGCGCCGGCGAGCAGCGTCGCGAGGATCATCCGCTTGTGCGGCGATGCCGAGCTCATCATTTCGGGGCTCCTGGGGCTGCGGGGGTGACGGGGGCGGGGGCCGCGGTGTCGGGCGTGACGGCCGCGGCCGCCTGCGCGACGTTGGTGGCATCGGGTGCGGCGGCCAGGGCGTCGGCCGCTGCGGCTGCGGCGCTCTGCTGGAAGTACGTCACCAGCGAGAACGTCGAGGCGCTGTCGGAGCCGACGCAGCCGCCGGAGCGGGGGCTGGCGCCCGCGGCGTCGGCCGTAGGCTGCTTGACGCGCTCAGCCTTCGTGAAGCCGACGTCCTCGACGCCGGTCATCGAGTACAGCCGGTCCATGTACTGCGGCACGTCGCCTTCGCGCTTGCCACAGCCCTCGAGCTCGAGCGCCGGGCCCGGATGCGCGTCGCGCAGTCCGCCGCCGCCACCGCCACCGCTCGTCGACGAGAGCGTGCCCTTGACCGAAGTCAGCCAGACGTCGCCGGGATCGACCTGCGACAGCTCGCGCATCGTGCGGTCCCAGGAGAAGCGGCCCGCGGCGACCTTCTTGACCGCCGCGCGGCGATCCGTCGTCGCCTGCGCGAAGTCGGCGAACGGCTTGAGCTTCGCGGCCTCGCGCTCCTGCGCGGTGACCTCCCCGCTGAGCTGCGCGAGGCGCTCGTTGCCGGAGCTGACCTGGTTGGAGAGGATGACGAGGTACACGACGGCCAGGGCGAGCAGCGCGACGACCCCGCAGACGACCTGCGCGACGCGCGCGTCCGGTGCGGCTTCGCGCGTCTCGGCGCGCAGGGGACGCAGGTCGGGCCGCTCGTCGTCGGAGGCCAGCGCCAGACCGACGGCGACGTCGAGGCGCTCGGGTGCGACGGACACCGTTCCGAGGTCCGGCCAGGCGTCGCGACCGGCGGGCAGCACCGGCAGGTTGAGCTCCTCGCGCAGCAGCTCGGCGACGCCGGGCCAGGTGGTCATCGCGCCGGTCAGCACGACGCCGCCGATCGTGCGGGCGTCGGGGCGCGCGGAGTAGAAGCCGCGCGAGGACTGGATCTCGGCGATCACGCGCCGCAGGCCCTCGCGGACCTGCAGCGAGACGGCCGCTTCGAGCTCGTCGGAGATGGCGGCGGGTGCGCCGTGGCGCGGGGCGGGCCGGACGCCGAGGGCCGCGATGTGCGCGCGCGCCTCCTCGTGCGTGATCCGCGTGCGCTCGGCGAGGCCGGCGGCCATCGCCTCCGAGCCGGCGGACGCGGCACGGACCAGCAGCGGCTCGCCGTCCTCGGCGATGACGACGTTCGTCAGTGCGCCGGCCTGGACGTAGAGGATCGCCTGGCCCGCGAGCGGGGGATGCTGCAGCGCGGCGAGCATCGCGAGGCCCGACAGCTGGATGCGCTCGGCCTTCAGGTGGGCGCCCGACAGCGCCTGGACGAGGCGGTCGATGCCGTCGACGCGGGCCGCGGCCATGAGCACCCGCTGTTGCGGCGGGCCGGCGCCGGCGCCGGCAGGCGCCGGCCCGACGCGGCGGAAGTCGACCACGAGCTGGTCGAGCCCGACCGGCAGCAGGTCGCCGGCGAGATGGCGGACCGCGGCGTCGAGCTCGCGCCCGCCCAGCGCGGCCGGAAGCTCGACCATGCGCACCATCAGTCGCGGATGGGCGAGACCCACGCGCACGTCGTGAGGCAGCTTGTGCTCGGCGAAGAGCTCGCGCAGCTCGCCCGCGAGCTCGTCGGCGTTGACGACCTCGCCGTCGACGACGAGCCCCACCGGCAGGGGATGGACGATGGCACGCCGCACGCGAGCGCGCTCGGTCCCCGAGGACTGCAGGACGACGATCGCGTCGGGGCCGATGTCGAGAGCGACCGTCGCTGACGATCGCCGCGTTCCAAGACGGACGGGTCCGTCGGGAAGCAAAGTTGAGATCCGCACGACCTACTCTTCGACGCGGCCCCCGGTCGCAAGGAGGGCGGCTTGAGGCCCTTGGACAGATGACCGACCGTTCGATCGACGCCTTCGTGGACGTATGAGCAGGCGCGGTCCCACGCGGAGCCTCTCGCCCGGCGGCTGGCTGCCGTCACGCGCTGAGCGGCCGCCGCGGCGTCGTGTGATCAACGCCATACATCGACGCCACGTCGGGCGAGTACCGTCGCGTCATGCCCCTACGAGACTACGGCGTGCTTCGCGGCAGCGTGATCGATCGTCGCTTGGCGTCGGGCGCCAACGCGCACTTCCAGCTGCACGTCGTCGACGACTCCACGCACTACCGCATCGCGATCAACGTCGAATCGGCCTTGGAGCCGTCCGCGCTGGCGTACCTCGTCGACGAGCACTTTCGTCACCCGGTCCTGGACGAGGTCGCTGCCCTGCCCGCGGGCTGGAGCCCGCTCGAGCACAAGCCCGGCACAGCGGCGCTGGACTTCATCCGCAGCAACCTCTTCGATCGTGACGCCTTTCGTGTCCTGCCGTTCGACCTGCCCGGGCCCGACAACGACCTCAACGACAAGCTCGAGCACTACGTCCAGCGGGCGATCGGCGACGAGGCGGCGACGCTGTATGCCTTCGGCCAGCGCTGGGGACCCGAGGACAAGGCCGACAAGATCTTCGGCTTCGCGCCCGGCAACGGCGTGCACGACATCCACATGAACCAGGCCAACGTCGGGCGCTTCGTCGGCGACGACGGCGTCTACCAGGACGGGGCCCTGCTGCTGCACTTCCCGTCGCCCGACCAGTGGGTGGCGATCTTCATGAAGTTCCAGTCACAGACGTGGCACACCGACGACAAGACCGGTCACCAGATCGCCGGCGATCCGCCCGAAGTCGCTGACGACACTCCGACGGACGCGGAAGATCGCGCCGGGCCGGGGACGCCCGCCGGCGCTGGGGACGGCAGCGTTCGCATCGTCGGCGTCCTCGCCAACGCCGTCTCGACTCCGGAGGCGGAGTTCGTGACGCTGATCAACACGACGCCCGGCGACGTCGACCTCGCCGGTTGGAAGCTGCTCGATCGTGACAAGCACGCGATGGCGTTGTCGGGATCGATCGCCGGCGGCGACACGCTGCGCATCCAGCTGACGGCGCCCGCGGTGCTCCCCAACAAGGGCGGAGCGATCACGCTCGTCGGTGCCGACGGCCTGAAGGTCGACGGCATCGCGTACACGGGAGCGCAAGCGAAGGATCCGGGCAAGACGATCGTCTTCTGAGCGCCTCGTTCAGCTTGCCGTGGCGTGCATCGGGAGTTGGGGGACGGTACCGGCGGGTTGTCGTTGGATGAGGGTCGTGAGGCTGGAGGCGGACATCGGTCGCGCGAAGTGGAAGCCCTGGCAGTAGTTGCAGCCCAGTTGACTGAGTTGCTCGTGCTGTGCGGTCGTCTCCACGCCCTCGGCGACGACGGTCATTCCCAGTCCGTGGGAGAGGTCGATGACGGCGCTCATGACCGCATGACTGGCCGAGTCGTGCCCGAGCTTGGTGATGAACGACCGGTCGCTCTTCACCGTGTCGACGGGATACTCCAGCAGGTAGCTGAGCGACGAGTAGCCCGTGCCGAAGTCGTCGAGGGCGATGCTCACGCCGATCTCCTTCAGCGCGGAGAGGACGATCTGGGCACGCTCGCTGTCGCGAAGGAAGATGCTCTCGGTCACCTCGAGGGTCAGGAGTCCAGGGTCCGTCGAACTGGCGCCGAGCGCGGCGGCCACGGTGTCCGCGAACCCGCGCTCCATGAAGTGCTGCGCGGACACGTTGACCGACAGCGGGAGGTCAGGGGTTTGCGGATCGTCCCATTGCGGGCGCTCTGCCAGGGCCTGTTCGAGCACCCATTCTCCGATGTGGCCGATCAGGCCGGCCTGCTCGGCGAGCGGGATCAGCACGGCCGGCGCGACAGATCCGCGGCTCGGGTGCGTCCAACGCAGCAGGGCCTCGACGCCGGCGAGACGTCCATCGGCAGAAGCCACGATCGGCTGGTACTCGAGACGCAGCTCGCCGCGCTCCGCCGCTCCGGGCAGCGCGCGCTGCAGCCCCGCCTGATGTTCGGCGAGGTGCAGGCCGCGCAGATCGAAGACGTGCCTGCTGGCGTTGCGGCGCTTGGTCTGATACATCGCCAGATCCGCGTCCTGCAGCAGTTGGCCGGGATCCTGATTCTCGCGACCGGTGAACGCGATCCCGATGCTCGTCGTGATGCTCACCTCGACGTCCGACAGGACGAACGGTGGCTCCATGACCGCGTTGACGCGCAGAGCGATCGCGTCGGCGAGCGACGCGTCCTCGAGATCCTCGCAGAGGATGACGAACTCGTCCCCCGACATGCGAGACAGCGTGTCACCCGGCCGCAGGATGCTCGTCAGGCGCTGGGCGACCGCTACCAGCAACTCGTCGCCCACTCGGTGTCCGTGTTTGTCGTTGACGGCCTTGAAGTGATCGAGATCGAGAAAGAACAGGGCTGCGGTCGCGCGCGAGCGGCGCGCCCGCCGGAACGCGTGCTCGAGACGCTCGAACATGAGCACCCGGTTGGGCAGCCCGGTCAGCGGGTCGTGCAGGGCAGCCTCGCTCGCCCTGTCGGAGGAGTCCTGCAGGTCCGCGCGTCCCTGAGCGTTGAGCAGGTAGGCGGCCGCCACGTCGGCGAGGGTCTGCGCCGCGCTGAGCGACTCCGCCGAGAGCGCCCCGGGAGTGTCGCGATACAGGTCGAGCGCCCCCAGCGACACGTCGCCGTGACGCAGCGGGAACGTGAATACGGCGCCCAGGCCGGCCTCCAACGCCAGAGGCGCGAACAGCGGAAAGCGATCCTCGTCGTTGAGATCGGGGACTGAGATCGCCTCGCCGGAGTGGTAGGCCGCCAGGCACGGTCCCTCCCCGGTATTCGTCTGCAACTGCTCGAAGGCCAGCGCATCGTCGTTGGACGCGGCGATGTAGCGGGGATCAAGGCCTGGGGAGATCAACGTGACCCCCGCGGCGGTGATCGGCATGATCTGCACGATGCGCTTGACCAGGTGATCGAGGATGTTCTGGATCGGAAAGTCCGTCACCATCGTTCGGGCGAACTCGGTCAAGACGTCTGACAGTGGCTCCGGCGTCATGGCGCCGTCCGCGCCACGCGCGCCGGCGCGGCTGGTAGCCACGCGGCCGGCGCCGGTGCCGGCGCCCGCGCGCGCTCGTCGATACAGGTCCGATTCGCGCGTGACGGCGTCTGATCGCCGACGGCGGTGCTGCTCGCGCTCGCGGTCGCGAAGCCGGGTCGCTGCGTTCGTACCGCTCGACCGTCGTCTTGAGATCCGACGGCACGACTGGCTTGCGCTCGGTCCGTCAAGCGGGCCTCCAGAACGGCTCAGCTACGAGTCTCGATGATCCTCGCGCCGATCCAATTGACCCCAAGAGCGTAGCGCGTGGGAATCGCGTCGTTGCGCCAGGAGGTGGGGCGTCGAGCCGTGTCACGGGGGTCGCGTGCCCGGTCGTGCCGGAGGCTCGGACCGCTGTCAGTGGGTGTGTTGATGGTCTGCTTCGAGGTGCTGCTGGTGGACGTGGTCGTGCGCGTGGACGCGGTCGCCGTGGTTGTGCTCGTGGGCGTGTTCGACGTGGTCGTGAGCGTGCTCGGTGTGGGGATGGTCGTGCGCGACGTCGCCGTGGTGGTGCTCGTGGCTGTGGCGATGCTCGAGGTCGCCGGTGCGAGCTTGGCGTGCGGCGCCGAGTCGATCTGGGGGGCGCTCGTCGTCCGTTGCACAGGTGCTGCACAGGCCGACGATCGGGAAGTGGCTGAAGCGTGCCTGATAGCCGAACGTCTCGTGGATCGCGGCGCGTATGGGGTCGAGCCGGGCGGCGTCGACGCTGTCGACACGGTCGCAGCGTTCGCAGACGAGGTACTCGCGCTGGCTGTCGTTCTCGAGCGCGTAGAGGCCCGGACCGTGGCCGACGTGGACGTGGCGCACGACGCCGAGCTCCTCGAGGTGCTCGAGGTTGCGATAGACGGAGCTGAGGTCTGACACGGTGAGCTGCCCGCCGAGGCCCGCGGCGATGTACTCCGCCGAGACTGGGCCGTCGGCGGCGAACAGCGCGGACAGCACCAGCCGGCGCGAGGAGCTCAGCCGGCCGCCGCCGAGACGGATCGCGGCGGCGACGTCCTCTAGATCGCTGAAGGACAGCCTGGTGCGGCGTGGTGCCAGTGTCATCGGACTGGGGCTGGCATGGGTGCCTTTCGAGGGCCGGGTCGGCCCGCGTCGTCGCGGGATCGCAACGCTAATCGCGCTGGGGACCTATTGCAACCAGCTTGCGCTCGCAAGCCGTTGGAGTCGGGAGGGGGCCTCGCGGTGCGCCGGCGGGGCGCTCGGGGTCCCGGGTGGCGGCTACGCAGGTTCGGTCTGTCGCAGCCGGGCGGTCCGCTTCTGGTGCGCTCCGTCGCCGCCGATCAACCGGCGCGCGGGATGAGCATCCGCTCGTTGTCCGGCTGTCGCGCGGTCGTCGCGGGTACACGCCGGGGCCATGAAAGCCCTCACGTATCACGGCACCCGCGACGTGCGCGTCGACAACGTGCCCGATCCCAAGCTCGAAGCGTCGACCGATGCCATCATCCGCGTCACGTCGAGTGGGATCTGCGGCTCGGATCTGCATCTCTACGAGGTGCTCGGCCCGTTCATCGACAAGGGCGACATCCTCGGCCACGAGCCGATGGGGGTCGTCGAGGAGGTCGGCGAAGACGTCACGAACATCGCGCCGGGCGACCGCGTCGTCATCCCGTTCAACATCTCCTGCGGGCACTGCTACATGTGCGACAAGGGCCTGCAGTCCCAATGCGAGACGACGCAGGTGCACCAGCAGGACACCGGCGCCGCGCTGTTCGGCTACACGAAGCTCTACGCCAGGTCCCCGGCGGCCAAGCCGAGTACCTGCGCGTCCCGCAGGCGCAGTACGGGCCCATCAAGGTTCCGGAAGGGCCGCCGGACGACCGCTTCGTCTACCTCTCCGACGTCCTGCCGACCGCCTGGCAGGCGGTCGAGTACGCCGACATCCCGGACGGCGACACCGTGCTCGTGCTGGGCCTGGGCCCGATCGACGAGATGTGCACGCGGATCGCGCAGCATCGCGGTGCCGGCCGCGTGCTCGCGGTCGACCTCGTGCCCGAGCGCCTTGAGCGCGCCCGCGCGCATGGCGCGTCGAGGCGCTGGATCTCGAGCAGTACGACGGCGAGCTGCCCGCCGTCGTGCGCGAGATGACCGGCGGCCGCGGGCCGATCTCCGTCATCGACGCCGTCGGCATGGAAGCGCACGGCGCGCCGGTTGGCAAGCCCCCATCGCATCGCGGGGATGCTGCCTGACGCGATCGCCGCGCCGATGACCGAGAAGATGGGCATCGACCGGCTCAGCGCGCTGCACTCGGCGATCGAGATCGTCCAGCGCGGCGGCACGATCTCGCTGTCGGGCGTCTACGGCGGCGCCGCCAGCCCGATGCCGCTCATCCAGATGTTCGACAAGCAGATCAGCCTGCGCATGGGCCAAGCCAACGTCCGGCGCTGGGTCGACGACATCCTGCCCCTCGTCTGCGGCGACCACGACCCGCTCGGCGTCGAGGACTTCGCAACCCACCACGTAGCGCTCGACGACGCGCCCCTGGCGTACGAGACGTTTCAGAAGAAGCAGGACGGCACGTTCAAGGTGCTGCTGCGGCCATGAGGCGAACTGCCGCAACCTGCACGCTGACGCGCTCGCCGCAGCAGTGGAGCTCGCTGACCACGGACGTCGTCATCTCGCGGGCCTGTCACCCGGTGCTGCTGCAGCGTGCATGGATCGCGCTGCCGTGAACGCGGAGGATGTGCTGGCCGGCGCGTATCGGCCCCCCGCACAACACGCACGTCCGAACGCGTGGGACGGGGGCGGGCGGCTGGTCAGCGCTCCCGGGCGCCGCAGGCGGGCAGGGGAGAACGCTGTGGTCGGTCGGGACGGGCGGCGATAGCGGCGGTGCGTCGACGGGGGAGGTCTGAGACATGGCTGCTCCAAGGTTCGGATGCAACCTGTTGTCGTGGGCGCCGCGCAGGACGTCCGCCGCGTGACAGGTCACGCTATGACGACGCACGCTCAACGCACGCGCCTCGCTACGACGCTGCTTCCCCGAATCGTCGGCGCGTCATGCGTCACGAGTCACAACGGCCCGGTTGCGCCGGGAGTCGGCGCGTGATGCGGGCCCGCTCACCCACCCGCCCCGCCGACTGTCATCGCGGGCGCCGGGCCTCGGCATTCTCACCTACCACCGTCGCTGGTGGCACGGCAGGCTCGAAGCCGCGATGGGCAGCGCAGACCAGGGTGAAGGCCCCATCGTGCAGGCCGTTGTCGCGCATCGCAGCCGGTCCGTGGACGTGGTGTGGTTCTGGCGAGGTGTGGCGTGGCGTGCCCCCGGGTATCTCGGCAGGCGCCGTCGCCGATGTTCCCGGTGGTGGGCACCAACCGACTTGGCGCTCGCATGACGATGACCGGGCGATGTGGGCGGCGTACACGTCGTGTTCTTCAACCGCAGGAGGAGCCGCACATGACCGACGAGACCGCATACGACGAGGACGCCCTCAAGGACGCCGGCGACACGAACAGCGGCGACGGACCGGGCACGCCGGTCCACAGCCCGACGATCCCCGAAGACGAGGGCAACGTCGGTGACGGCACGGGCGAAGGCAACGCCGGCCCGGCGTCCGGCACCACCGAGGGCGACGACGCCGTCGGGATCGTCTAACCAGCCGGCCTGCTCCAGCGACCCCGACGCTCGTCGGGGTGGCTGCAGGTCATCGTCGGACCGTGCCTCCAACGAATCTGCGTCCGAGGCCAACGAGCGACGCCATTCGTCGACCGAGCACCGACGAGAGCAACCCGAAGGAGCCCGCTCGGCGACGCACACGATCTCCATGTCCTGCGCGACTTCGCCGACCACCACGCGGAGTGCTTTGACGACGAGGCGGCACGAGCGGCGCTCGTCGCGCTGATCGACCGTCGCAGCCGCGTGCCGCGCCCCCGGTACGCAAGCGCGCGAACCTGCAATTACGATGACATTGCAGTAGCGACCTCCCTGTGTTACGTTCGGATCGCGCCGCCGCAAGCGTGCGTGTATCGGCCGGACGGGGGACGCAACACCTGCCCGGCTCTCGAGATGCGACTCGGGCGGCGCCC
>JAWVGK010000145.1:0-4406 GCA_033855155.1 Solirubrobacteraceae bacterium
GCGGATGAAGCACCACGCGATCGTCGGCAACATCGGCCACTTCGACAACGAGATCGACGTCGCGGGCCTGCAGAAGACGCCCGGCATCGAGCGGGTCAACATCAAGCCGCAGGTCGACAAGTGGGTCTTCCCGGACGGTCACGCGATCATCCTGCTGTCCGAGGGGCGCCTGCTGAACCTCGGCAACGCGACCGGCCACCCGTCGTTCGTGATGTCCAACTCGTTCACGAACCAGACGCTCGCGCAGATCGAGCTCTACACGAACAACGCGGCCTACGACAAGCAGGTCTACGTGCTCTCCAAGGAGCTCGACGAGAAGGTCGCGCGCCTGCACCTCGCGGCGGTCGGCGCGAAGCTCACGGTGATGACGCCAGAGCAGGCCGAGTACATCGGCCGGCCGATCGAGGGCCCGTACAAGAGTCACGAATATCGGTATTAAGGCGTAACGTCGTCCGCAGGTCAGCGGTTCCGACCGGCGGCGAGCCTCCGCGCTTCGGTCACTGATCGGAACCGATGACCGTAGGACGAAACGCGTCTTCCGTAGCCGACCTGTCCCTTGCTGAACAGGGGCAGGTCCGCATCGCGTGGGCCGACGGGCAGATGCCGGTCCTGCGCTCGATCCGCGAGCGCTTCGCGCGCGAGCTGCCGCTCGAGGCCTTGAGCATCGCCGCCTGCCTGCACGTCACGTCGGAGACCGCGAACCTCGTGCGGACGCTGATCGCCGGCGGCGCGCAGGTCGAGCTGTGCGCGTCCAACCCGCTGTCGACGCAGGACGACGTCGCGGCGGCGCTCGCCGCCGACGGCGTCGGCGTGCACGCGATCCGCGGCGAGAGCGCCGACGCATACGGCGCGCACGTCATCGCCGCGGCCGCACGCGCGCCGCAGATCACGCTCGACGACGGCGCCGACCTGCTGAGCGTCCTGCATGCCGGCGCCGACGCGTGGTCGGCGCGGCTGATCGGCGGCACGGAGGAGACGACGACGGGCGTCGTGCGCCTGCGCGCGCTGCACGCCGAGGGGCGCCTGTGCTGCCCCGTGCTCGCGGTCAACGAGGCGCTGACCGAGCGCACGTTCAACGACCGCTACGGCACCGGCCAGTCGACGCTCGACGGGATCCTGCGCGCGACGAACCTGCTGCTCGCCGGGCGCACCGTCGTCGTCGTCGGCTACGGCTGGACGGGCAAGGGCGTCGCACTGCGCGCGCACGGCGCCGGCGCGTCGGTGATCGTCTGCGAGGTCGATCCGATGCGCGCGCTCGAGGCCCGCATGGACGGCTGCGACGTCATGCCCGCGCTCGACGCCGCCGCGCGCGGCGACGTCTTCATCACGGTGACCGGCGGGCGCGACGTGCTCGCGCGCGAGCACTTCGAACGCATGAAGGACGGCGCGATGCTCGCCAACGCCGGCCACTTCGACGTCGAGATCGCCGTCGACCAGCTGGCGGCGCTCGCGCTCGTCCGGCGCCAGGTGCTGCCGCTCGTCGAGCAGTTCGAGCTCGCGCCCGACCGGCGGCTGAACCTGCTCGCGCAGGGGCGCGTCGTCAACCTCGCCGCGGCGGAGGGGCATCCCGCGGCCGTCATGGACATGTCGTTTGCCAACCAGGCGCTGTGCGTCGAGCACCTCGCGCTCGAGGGCGCGACGCTCGAGCGCCGCGTCCTGCCGGTCCCGCCGCGGATCGATCGCGAAGTGGCGCGGCTGAAGCTCGCGTCGCTGGGGATCGAGATCGACGAGCTGACCGTCGCGCAGCGCGCGTACCTGACGAGCTGGCGCAGCTGACCGTCGCGCGTCGCCGGGGCCGCGCCCGCCGCTGAGCCTGCGCGCGCGGGCGTCGCGGGCCCGCGGCACCCGCCGACGCGATGATGCGCCGCCGCGGGCCCCCGAGGCACGCGCTGGCTGGAGCGAGCGCCACGGGCCATTCGCGGACGCCGGCGGGCGCGAGGATGCGCCGCCGCCGCGTGCTCGTCGACACCGCGAGATCGGTCCGCGAGTGCCACGGGTAGGGTGCGCGCGGTGACGACCACGACCTCCCCGCGAGCGGGAGCGGCCGAGCCGCTGCCCGACGGCCCGATCGCACCGCCGAGCACGCGCGAGCCGGGCTCGTGGCGCAACATCGTGGCGGGGCCGCTGGTGGCGCTCGTCACCGTCGTCGCGGGACTGCTGGCGACGCACGAGGCGGGGGTCTCGTTCGGCGATCCCGACCACGTCGGCGCGCGCCGCCTCGGCCTCGTCTGCGCGCTGGTCGCGGTGCTCGTGGTGCTTGACGTCGTCGTGCGCGGCGCGCGCCGCGCGCACCGCATCCGGCCGTCGCTCGACGCGCTGCGCAGCGTGCGCCGCGAGCGCTGGACCGCGCGCCAGGGCCTGGCCGTGGCCTCCGCGCTCGTCGGCTTCTACGTGACGTACGTGGCGTATCGCAACATCAAGAGCGTCATCCCGCTGCTGCGCCCCGGCGACCTGTTCGACCGTCAGCTGGCCGACGCCGACCGCAGCCTGTTCTTCGGACACGACCCGTCGCAGCTGCTGCACAGCGCGCTGGGCACGCAGATCTCGACGCAGGTGCTGTCGTCGGTGTACGTCGCGTTCGTGTTCATCCTGCCCGTCATGCTGGCCGTCGCGCTCGTGTTCTCGCCCGACCTTCGCGGCGGCCTGTTCTACGCCACGGCGCTGTCGATCAACTGGGGGATCGGCGCGGCGAGCTACCTGCTGATCCCGGCGCGCGGGCCGATCTACTACGTGCCCGAGCACTTCGCGGCGCTGCCCTCGTCGCACGCGTCCTACCTGCAGGGCGTGCTGCTCGACCAGCGACGCGAGTTCCTGCACGACCCGTCGGCACCCGGCGCCGCGCAGAACATCGCGGCGTTCGCGTCGCTGCACTGCTCGATGCTGCTGACGGCCGCGATCGCCGCGCACGTGCTGGGGCTCGGGCGGCGGCTGAAGACGGGCCTGTGGGTGCTCGCCGCCGTCAGCGCGACCGCGACGGTCCACCTCGGCTGGCACTACGTCGTCGACGACCTCGCGGGCATCGCGATCGCGCTCGCGGCGCTCGGGATCGCCCGGCTGCTGACCGGCTTTCGCCGCCGTCCGGCCGGGGTCGGGTCGGCGTCGTGACCGACGACGCGCTCGAGGCGAGCCTGCGCAAGATGCGCGACGACGGCGTCTCGGACGTCGGCGTCGCGACGTTCGCCCACTACTTCGAGCGCCTGCGCGCCGGCGACGCGGGCACGCTCGCGGAGGCCGAGATCGAGCCCGTCGACGAGCTGCCCGACGCCGACGAGCTGCCCGTCGACGAGGCGGCCGCGCGCGACGCGCTCGAGCGCACCGTCGTCGTGAAGCTCAACGGCGGCCTCGGCACGAGCATGGGCATGACCGAGCCGAAGTCGCTGCTCGAGGTCAAGGACGGGCTGACGTTCCTCGACGTCGTCGTGCGCCAGATCCTCGACCTGCGCCGGCGCACGGGCGCGCGCCTGCCGCTCGTACTGATGAACAGCTTCGCGACCCGCAAGGCGTCGCTGCGGGCGCTCGCGGCGCACGACGACCTGGCCGTCGACGCTATCCCCGCGGACTTCGTCCAGAGCAAGGTGCCGAAGCTCCTTGCCGACGGCCTCGCGCCGGCGCGCTGGCCCGACGAGCCGGCGCTGGAGTGGGCGCCGCCGGGGCACGGCGACCTGTACCCGTCGCTGTTGAGCTCGGGGATGCTCGACGCGCTGCTGGACGGCGGCTACGCGTACGCGTTCGTGGCGAACGTCGACAACCTCGGCGCGGTCATGGACGAGCGCATCCTCGCGTGGCTCGCGCGCGAGCGGATCCCGTTTCTCATGGAGGTCGCCGATCGCACGCCCGCCGACCGCAAGGGCGGCCACCTCGCGCGGCGAGCGGGCGGGACCGGGCTCGGGCTCGTGTTGCGCGAGATCGCGCAGACGCCAGACGCCGACGTCGACGCCTTCCAGGACGTCGAGCGCCACCGCTTCTTCAACACGAACACGCTGTGGATCGACCTGCGTGCGCTGCGCGCGGTGCTCGCCGAGCGCGACGGCGTGCTCGGCCTGCCGATGATCGTCAACCGCAAGACCGTCGATCCCGGCGACGCGGACTCGCCCGCGGTGCTGCAGCTCGAGACCGCGATGGGCGCCGCGATCGACGTCTTCGACGGCGCGCGGGCGATCCGCGTGCCGCGCGAGCGCTTCGCTCCGGTCAAGACGACGAACGACCTGCTGGCGCTGCGCTCGGACGCCTACGAGCTGCACGATGACGGGCGCATCGTCGTCGCCGGCGGTCGCACGGGCGCGCCGCTGGTCGACCTCGACACGCGCCACTTCAAGCTCGTGCGCGACTTCGACGCGCGCTTCGCCGCCGGCGTCCCGTCGCTCGTGGCGTGCGAGCGGCTGACGGTGCGCGGCGACGTCGCGTTC
>JAWVGK010000146.1:0-8290 GCA_033855155.1 Solirubrobacteraceae bacterium
TGACCTCGTCGGCGAACGAGCCGAGCTGGTCGACCATCTCGTTGACGGTGTTGCCGATCGCGGCGAACTCGCCCTTGACCGGCTGGCCCTCGATCGTCAGCGCCATCTTCTGCGACAGGTCGCCGCGCGCGACGGACTGGATCACGCGCGAGATCTCGGTCGTCGGGCGGACGAGATCGTCGATCATCGCGTTGACCGACTCGACGGTCTCGTTCCACGTCCCGTCGACGGTGCCGAGCGAGACGCGCTCGGTCATGCGGCCCTCGCGGCCGATGATCCGGCTGACCCGGGCGAGCTCCTTCGCCTGGCGCCCGTTGAGCGCGATCAGCTCGTTGCAGCGCTGCTGGATGTCGCCGATGATGTCGCGCCGGCGCGCGCGCAGGCGCACGGAGAAGTCCCCGTCGCGCGCGGCGGTCAGGACCCGCAGCAGATCCTCGAGCGCGGGATCTTCGCGCGGCTCGTCGCTCGCGGGTACGCCGTCGGCCTTTCTGCGCGCAGCAGGCTTCGCGCTGGTTGCCATGCCCCCCACTCCCCCCCGGTCACTCGTCCTCGTCCCTGACCGCACGGCGGTACCCGCCGCGCGGTAAGGCCAAACCTGTCCTGTCGACGATCACGGATCGACGAACCGCAGCACGTCGGCGACGCCGCAGATCTCGAAGATGCGCTGCACCGCGGGCGGCCCTGCGACGATCTGCAGCGACCAGCCCTCACGTCGCGCCGCGCGGTTGGCGCTCAGGATCGTCCGCAGTCCGGTCGAGTCCATGAACGTCAGGCCGCGCAGGTCCAGCACGCGACGCTCGATGCCTGGATCGAGCGGCTCGCGCAGTGCCGCCTGGACGGCGGCGACGGTCGCGAGATCGAGCTCGCCCTCGAGCACGATGCGCTCGACGTCGTCGTCGCAGGCGACGTCGCAGCGAAACACCTTGTGGTCCGTCCGGTGTGCTGGCCCGATCACGGCTCGTCCACCCGCCTCCTGGATCAGCGTCGTCCCGTTCCCAAGAGCTCCGTCGCCTTCCGTGCGCGGAAGGGGCCGTCGCCGCGGTCCTTCATGTCCCGCGACCGCCGTCGTGCGACGGGCGCGACACGCCGGTCAGTCTAGACCTCCGCGGCCGGCGGCGTGACGGTTTGTGCTCGGAGCGGAGTCGCGCGGCGCCACCCCGCTGCTCGGGCGTTTCGGCGCAGGGTCGTCGGGTAGTCGCCGGGGCTTGACCACCGACACGCCAGCCCACCTCGTCGACGGATCCGAGCCGCGCCCGCTGGCCGCCTACGCCGGCCTCGCAGCCGCCTACGTCGGCCTCTTCGGCGGCGGCCTGGCCGGCGCCGTGCGCGGCGGCCACGAGTTGCCCGAGAGCGTCGGCGCCGGCGAGATCGCGCTGTACGGCGTCGCGACGCACCGCCTCAGCCGCCTGCTGTCGCGCGAGAAGGTCGCGCGCTTCGCGCGGGCCCCGTTCACCGAGGTCGAGGAGGGCGCGGACACGCCGCCCGCCGAGCTCGCCGAGCACCCGCGCGACGGGCATGGCCTGTACCGCGCCGTCGCCGAGCTGCTGAGCTGCACGATGTGTCTGGACCAGTGGATCGCCGGCGGCTTCGTCGTCGGCCACGTCTGGGCGCCGCGGGCGACGCGCCTGGCGGCGTCGGCGCTGGCGATCAAGTCCGTCGCCGATGCGCTGCACCTGACGTACGCGCGCGTCGCGGACTGACGGCGTGCTGGCACGGTGGCGCCCGCAGTCGGCTGATCGAGAGCCCGCCGCCGGCGCGGCTGCGGCTCAGGCGGCGACCTCCGCGACGACGGCCGGCAGGCGGCCGCGGACGATCACGACCTCCTCTTCCATCGCGCCGTGCGCCAGAACGCCGCACGCCCACAGCTCGTCGACGCGCTCGCGCATCCGCGGGCCCAGCGGCTCGCGCCAGCGCGCGACGACCTCCGTTTCGAGGCCCTCGTGCTCGAGCTGCTCGATCGTGCGGTCGACGCCGCAGACCGACGAGTGCACGATGAAGACGCTGCCGCCGGGGCGCAGGTGGCGCGCGACCTGCTCGCATAGCGGGTCCAGCAGCGCGCGGCCGTCGGCGCCGGCGTCCCACGCCCGCTGCGGGCCGCGTTCGGGCAGCTCGTCGTCGCCAGGCTTGGGGACGTACGGCGGGTTGGAGACGATCGTGTCGAAGCGCTCACCCTCGAGGCCCGAGAACAGCGAGCCGCGGCGCGTGCGCACGCGGACGCCGTTGAGCCGCGCGTTGAGGTGCGCGCTGAGCAGCGCCCGGCGCGAGATGTCGACAGCCGTCACGCGGGCGCCGAGCAGCGCCGCCTGGAGCGCGAGCATGCCGCTGCCGGTGCAGAGGTCGAGCACGTCGTCGCCCGCCTCCGGGGGGTGCTCGCGCAGCGTCGCGGCGAGCATCCAGCTGTCGTTGTGCGGCTGGAAGACGCCGGGTATGCGCAGCAATCGCATGGCGCCCAAGTCTCCATTCGCCCAGCGCGACAAACCCGTCATCGCCCGCCGCCCGGCTCGCCGGCCGCTACGCCGGGCGAGCGAGGGTCGGTCGGTCGCGCCGTCGGGCAGGCCGGAGCGCTCGCCGACGGACCGACGCGCCACGAGGCCGGCCGGCATGCCGGCTCGCGGCGGGTCGGCTGGCTCGCGGCGTCCCGCGCGTTGGGCTCGAACTGGCGGGTGGTCATCGCAGGGGGCGACTCGGGCACATGCGCGCCAGCGCGCACGCCTCGCACGCCGGCCGCTGGGCGCGGCACGTGCGCCGGCCGTGGCGCAGGAGGTTGATGTGCAGCTCGAGCTCCGCGCCCGGCGGCGTCAGCGCGACCATCGCGTCGTGTAGCTCCTCGAACGGCGCCTTCGGGCGCAGCAGCCCGAGGCGCGTGCCGACGCGGGCGACGTGCGTGTCGACCGGCACGTCGCGCAGGCCGAAGGAGAACAGCAGCACGCAGGCCGCCGTCTTGCGACCGACGCCCGGAAGCGCGCAGAGGTACGCCTGCGAGTCCGCGACCGCTGCGTCGCGCATCCACTCGAGCTCCAGCGGGTCGCCGATCTCGCGCAGGATCGCCTGGATGCGGGCCGACTTGACCTTCGAGATGCCGCCCCGGCGAATCGCCTCCTCGACCTCCTCCAGCGGCGCGTCGCGGACGGCCTCCCAGCTTGGGAAGCGCTCGCGCAGGCGCAGGTATGCGACGTCGCGGTTGCGGTCGTTCGTCGACTGCGACAGCACCGTCAGCACGAGCTCGGCCATCGCGTCGCCGTGCGGGGGCTGCACGGGCACGCCGTAGACCTCGGCGAGGCGGGCGCGCAGGCGCGCGACCCGCGCTCGCGACGGCGCCTTCCAGGCGGCCCGCGCCGCACGGCCGGCGGCCGCGGCGCTCACTCCAGCGCGCCCCAGCGCTCGCAGGCGCGGGCGGCCTGCTCGACGGCGTCGGGCAGCGCGGCGGCGATCGCGGGTCCGTAGAAGTCGGTCTTGGCGAGCGCCGCGAGCACGACGCCCGTGAAGACGTCGCCGGCGCCGACGGTGCTGACGACGTTCGCCGGCGCGGCGGCGACGTCGCGGCGCAGGCGCTTGGCGCGCAGGATCGCGCCGCGCGTGCCGAGCGTCACGACGACGTGCTGCGCGCCCGCGGCCAGCAGCGACGCCGCGGCCGCCTCGGGATGCGACTCGCCGGTCATGAGGCGCGCTTCGAGGACGTTGCACTTCACGAGGAACGCGCCGGGCACGCAGGCGCCCGCCGCGGCGCCCGCGCGGCCGCGGTTGCCGTCCCAGCGCGCGAGCCGGATGTTGGCGTCGAAGACGACCGGGCGCTCGAGCTCCAGCGTGCGGTCGCGCGCCTTCATCGCGAGCGCCGCGGCGGCCTTGCCGACGAGCGCGTTGGAGTGCAGGCACAGCGCGTCGGCGTCCTCGACGGCGTCGAGCAGACGCTGGGCCCACGCGGCGCCGACCGCCGGCAGGGTCTCGCCACGGACGTGGTAGGTCGGCTCGCCGCGCTCGTCGAGCGTCACGAAGGCGAGGCCGGTCGTCGTCGCGGCGGTGAGCTCGAAGGCCTGCACCCCGACGCCCTCGGCGCCGAGGCGGTCGCGCAGCCACCCGCCCCAGGCGTCGTCGCCCGCGCCTCCGACGAGCGCGACGTCGGCGCCGGCGCGCGCCGCGGCGACGGCGACGTTCGCGCTCACCCCGCCGGGGTGCGCGACGAACGCGCCCGCCTCGGCGAGCGAGGCGGCGGGGTGCTCGCAGATGAGATCGACGAGGGCCTCGCCGAAGCACAGGGTCCGCACGCAGCGGAGGCTATCTTCCGCGGCCGTGGCACAGGTAACCGAGGAGACGATCGAGCTCGACGGCCAGCCCGTCTTCCTGCGCCGGGCCGGCGGCGACGACCCCGTCCCGATCCTCTACCTGCACGGCCTGCCGACGAGCTCGCACGACTGGATCGGCCTGCTCGAGCTCGGCGGCGGCATCGCCGTCGACCTCCCCGGCTTCGGGCGCAGCGGCAAGCGCGGCGACCTCGACTACTCGCTCGCCGGCCACGTCGCGTTCCTCGAGCGCCTGCTCGACGAGCTCGGCATCGGCCGGGTGCGGCTGTGCCTGCACGACTGGGGCGCCGCGGTCGGCCTTGCGTGGGCGATCGCGCAGCCCGAGCGCGTGCGGCGCGTCGTCGTCATCGACGGCGTCCCGCTGCTGCACGGCTTTCGCTGGCGCGGCTGGGCGCGGGCGGTGCGCGCGCCCGTCGTCGGAGCCGTAGCCGTCGGCTCCGCCTACCGGCCGGTCGTGCGCCTGCTCGCGCGCCGCGCGGCGGGCTCCGACCGCGACGCCTCGAGCGAGCTCGTGGCGAGCGTCCTCGACGCGCTGGACCTCGGCACCGAGCGCGCGCTGCTGCGGCTGCTGCGCAGCGCCGACCCCGAGCTGCTCGCGGCCGCCGGCGCCGGGCTCGGTTCGATCACGGCCCCCGCGCTCGTGCTGTGGGGCGCGTGCGACCCGTGGATCCCCGCCCGCTTCGGGGCCGGCTACGCGGCGACGCTCGGCGACGCGACGTTCGAGTCGATCGCCGGCGCCGGTCACTGGCCGTGGCTCGAGCGGCCCGAGCTCGGCGCGCGCATCATCGCCCACCTCGCGTGAGCGCGGTGCGCTGGGCGTGCCTCGTGGCGGCGCTCGGCGCCGCCGCGTTCCTGCTCGCCGATCCCCACAGCGCGGACCTCGCCGCGCAGACCTACCGCGCCGGCCTCGTGCGCGACGGCGGCCTGGGCCTGTGGGACGACGGCTGGTTCGCCGGCCACCACACGCCCGCCTACAGCGTGCTGTCCGCGCCGCTGGGCGCCGCGCTCGGCGTCGGCCTGGCGGGAGCGCTGCCGGCGCTCGCCGCGGCGGCGCTGTTCGCGCGCCTGGCGCAGCGCCACTGGGGCGAGCGCGCGGGCAGCGTCGCGGCGGCGTGGTTCGCCGTCGGCCTCGTGGCAACGCTCTTCAGCGGCCGGTTGACGTTCCTGCTCGGGGTCGCGCCGGGGCTCGGCGCGATGCTCGCGCTGGGCTCGGCGGGTCGCGACCGGCGCTGGCCGGCGCCGCTCGCGGCGGCGCTCGCCGTGCTCGCGACGCTCGCGAGCCCGGTGGCGGGGCTGTTCGTCGCGCTCGCGGCGGTCGCGTGGGGGCTTGCGGGCGGCGAGCGCGCGGCGGGTGCGGCCGTCGCCGCCGCGGCGCTCGCGCCCGCCGCCGTGCTCGCCGTCCTGTTTCCGGAAGGGGGGACCGAGCCGTTCGTCGCGTCGGCGTTCTGGCCGGCGCTGGCGGCGACGGCGCTGACCGCCGTCGTCGTCGGCGCGCGCGACCGGGCGCTGCGCGCCGGCGCGGCGCTCTACGCGCCGGCGTGCGTCGCGGCGTTCGCGTTCGCGACGCCGCTGGGCGGCAACGTCACCCGCCTCGGCGCGCTCCTTGCCGGCCCCGTCGTCGCCGGCGCGCTGCTCGCCGGGCGGCGCTCCCCCGCGCTGCTGCTCGCGCTCGCGCTGCCGCTGGGCTACTGGCAGGTCTATCCGGCGGTGCGCGACGTCGTGCGCGCGAGCGGCGACCCGTCGACCGCGGCCGCGTACCACGCGCCGCTCGTGCGCTATCTGCAGCACCGTCCCGGGACGTTTCGCGTCGAGATCCCGATGACGGCCAACCACTGGGAGGCCGCGCACGTCGCGCCGCACGTCGCGCTCGCGCGCGGCTGGGAGCGCCAGCTCGACCGCCGCTACGGCGCGCTGTTCTACGACGGCTCGCTGGACGCGCGCTCCTACCGCGCCTGGCTGGACGAGCACGCCGTCGCCTACGTCGCGCTGCCCGACGCCGCGCTGGACGCCTCCTCGCAGGCGGAGGCGCGGCTGGTCGAGCACGGCCTGCCCTACCTGCGCGCGGTCTGGCGCGACGCGCACTGGCGCGTGTTCGCCGTGCGCCGGCCGGCTCCGCTCGCGCAGGGCGCCGGGTCCTCGTCGAAGCTGGCGCCCACGATCGAGCTCCAAGCGCACGCGTTCACGATTCGCGCCCGGCACCGCGGCGACGTGCTCGTGCGCGTGCGCCACTCGCGCTGGTGGACGATCACCGCGGGGCGCGCGTGCGTGAGCCGCGCGGCCGGCGGGATGACGCGGGTGCGCGTGCTCGCGCCGGGCACGGTGCGCGTCGCGGCGCGGTTGAGCGGGCCCGCGTGCAGGCGCTGACGGCGGCCCGGCGACCTCCTTGTCGGGGGCGGGGCTGCGAGTAGGATGGCTGGCTGCCCATGCCCGCTCGCCTCCGCACGCTCCAGGCGCGCCTCTTGCCCCACGGTCCGCTCGACATGGTGCGCCAGGTGCTGCTGTTCGTGGCCGCCTACCAGCTCTACCGGCTGACGCGCGGGCTCGTCAACCACCCCGAAGCCGCCGCGACGGCGTTCGCCAACGCCCGCGAGCTGATCGGCATCGAGCGCACGCTGAACATCTTCGTCGAGCCGTCGGTGCAGGCCTTCACCGCGGGCCAGCAGTGGCTGCTGGACGCGACCTCGTGGATGTACATCAACGCGCAGACGTCGGTCACGCTCGGAGCGCTCGTGTGGCTCTACCTGTGTCGCAACCCGAGCTTCTACTTCGTGCGCAACATGTTCCTCGTCGCGTTCGGGATCGCGCTGATCGGCTACAGCGTCTACCCGACGGCGCCGCCGCGCTTCTTCCCGGAGTGGGGCTTCTTCGACGCGGTCTCGGACTTCACCGGCGTGCCGCAGGACAGCGTGACGATCAACAGCCTCTTCAATCCCTACGCGGCCGTGCCCTCGATGCACGTCGCGTTCGCGCTGATGGTCGGCATCCCGCTGTCGCGGCTCGTGCGCTGGCGGGCGTTGAAGGTCTTCTGGGCGACCTATCCACTGATCGTGGTGTTCGTCATCGTCGCGACCGCGAACCACTTCATCGCCGACGCCGTGCTCGGGGCGCTCGCCGCGGCGATCGGCGCGCTCGCCGCCCGCGCGCTCGCCCGCACGCGTCCGCGCGTGTGGGCGTTCGATCCCCTGCGCCCGGTCGCCGTCGCGCCGTCCAACGCGACCGCCGCGCCCTGATGGAGGCCGGCACGCAGCCGTCAGCGCCGACCGAGCCGGGACCGCCACAGCGCGGCTCCGCGCGCCGGCCGGGAGCCGGATCCGAGCGCCTCGAGCTGTATCGCAGCCGCCTGATCGGCTCGCGGCTGACGCCGAACGCGATCTCGCTGGTGGGCTTCGCGCTGAACGTCGTCGCGGCCGTGCTCGTGTGGCAGACGGAGTTCTTCTGGGGCGGCGTGGCGTTCATCGTCGGCTCGATCATGGACACGCTCGACGGCGCCTACTCGCGGATGTCCGGCAAGGGCACGCCGTTCGGTGCGTTCCTCGACTCGACGCTCGATCGCATCGAGGAGGGCATCGTGCTGACCGGCGTCGCGGTGTTCTTCGCCCGCGAGCAGAACGAGACCGCGGTCGCCGCGGTCGTCATCGCCGTGCTCGCGTCGCTCGTCGTGTCCTACACGCGCGCGCGGGCCGAGGCGCTGGGCGTCGAGTGCAAGGTCGGCATCGCCACCCGCGCGATCCGCGTCGTGATCCTGTCCGCCGGCCTCGTGTTCGCCGCGCTCGGCCTGCTCGAGCCCGCCGTCTACGTCCTCGCCGCGCTGTCGAGCTTCACCGTGGCGCAGCGCATCTTCCACGTCCGTCGCCAGCTCACCGGGCCCGCAGCCCTGTAACGAGCGCCCCGCGACGGGGTGTCAGTCCCGGAACGCTCATCCCGAAGGGAAACCAGCACAACATGACCCCCAGCAACGGCGACGGCAACGGCGCCGCGCACTCCAACGGCGC
>JAWVGK010000147.1:0-4138 GCA_033855155.1 Solirubrobacteraceae bacterium
GCCTGCGCCTGCGCCTGCGCGACCGCGTCGCGCACCTGCTCGCGGCTCGGCGCCGCGATGCCGACCTGCGTCGGCTGCTCGATCGCGGGGTCGGGCCCGCCGACCTCCTCGAGCGCGAACAGGACGACGGTGATGTTGTCGCGCCCGCCGGCGGCGTTGGCGGCGTCGATCAGCCCGCGGCCGGCGTCGCGCAGGCTGCGCGCACCGCGCACGACGTCCGCGATCCGCACTTCGGCGACCATCGACGTCAGCCCGTCGCTGCACAGCAGGAAGACGTCGCCGGGCTCGCCGCGCCAGGAGTACGTGTCGACCTGGACGTCGGGCTCGGGCCCGAGCGCGCGCGTGATGATCGAGCGCTGCGGGTGCTCGTCGGCCTCCTGCGCGGTCAGCTGGCCGCGGCGACGCATCTCCTCGACGAGCGAGTGGTCCTCGGTCAGGCGCTGGAAGTCGTCGCCGCGCAGGCGGTAGGCGCGCGAGTCGCCGACGTGCGCGATCGCGACGTCGTGGTCGCCGACGTGCGCGGCGGTGATCGTCGTGCCCATCCCCGCCCGGTCCTGGCTCTCCTGGGACAGCTCGTGGATGCGGGCGTTGGCCTCCTGCACGCGATCGGCGAGCAGCTGCTCGGCGCTCGGCGCGCCGGCGTCGTCGAGGCCGCGCTCGAAGGCCTCGATCGCCAGGCGCGAGGCGACCTCGCCGGCCTGCGCGCCGCCCATCCCGTCGGCGACGACGAACACCGGCGAGCGCGCGAAGTACGCGTCCTCGTTGGCGCGGCGGGCGCGACCGGTGTCGGAGTGCGCGAAGTAGCTGGAGGAGGCGCGGAGCATCAGCGGTCGGCGTAGGTGAACGTGCTGTCGCCGATGCGCACGCGGTCGCCGGCGTGCAGCGGGCGCGGGCCGCGCAGCAGCTCGTCGTTGAGGTACGTGCCGTTCGTCGAGCCGAGGTCCTCGATGACGATCATCGCCCCCTGGCGGATGAGGTGGGCGTGGCGCGAGGACGCAAACGGGTCCTCGAGCTGGATCTCGACGTCGCCGCGGCCGAGCGTCGCGCCGCCGGAGACGTCGTAGGTCATGCCGCGCTGCAGCCCCGGCACGGATTCGACGACGAGCCGCGGCAGGACGTCCTCGTCGGGCGACAGGACGTCGAGGCTCGACGCCGGGTGCATGCCGGTCGAGTCGGGGGCGGCCAGCTGGTGAGCGCGCGGGTCGCCGCCGAAGGCGCCGCGGCGCAGGTCCTTCAGCGCCGAGCGCGAGACCCACAGCAAGAACAGGTAGAGGATCGCGAGGAACGCGAACTTCAGGCCGACGGAGACCGGTTCGAGCATCGGGTCAGCGCGCTCCCGGGCGGCGCGGGATGGCCCCGCGCACGCGGCGGGCGTGGCGAGGGGCGGGCGCGATCATTCGAGCTCGAACGTGATCTCGGCGGTGCCCAGCAGGATGCGGTCGCCTGTGCCCAACTGCTCTGAGCCGTTGATGCGCTGGCCGTTGACGAGCACGCCGTTCGTCGAGCCGAGGTCGGCGATCAGCCAGACGCCGGCCGCCAGCGGCAGGACCTGCGCGTGGCGGCGCGAGACGTTGGCATCGGCCATCACGATGTCGCAGTCGCGGCTGCGACCGATCGTCGCGCCGCCGGGCGCGACGACGTGGCGCCGGCCCTCGGCCAGCAGCAGCGCGCGCGTGCGGCGCGGCCCGTGCGTCTCCTCGAGCGGCTCTCGCAGGCGCCCGGCAGTCGAGTAGATCATCGTGTTGCCGTGGGCGGCCTGCACGGCCTGCGCGCCATCGTCGGCGGCGCCGTCGTCGGGAGGGCGCACGACGCGCGTCTGGATGCCGAACTCGCCGAGCGCCAGGCGCTCGTCCGTGCGGAACTCGATCTGCGGGCGCGACAGCAGCGCCAGCCGCTCGCGGCGGGCATGTTCGAGCAGGTATCCGCTGAGCTCGTCGATCAGCGACGCCTCGACCTCGGCGAAGTGCTCGCGATCCTCGGGCGACAGCCACACGACGTACTCGTTGGGGACATACGTGCGCGACACCGACACGGTCTTGTGCTCGTCCATCTCGCGTGCGAGCTTGCGCGCGAGCTCGACCGGCCGCACCTCGGAGCGGAACACGCGTCCGAAGGTCCCCTCTACGAGATCGGCGAGCTTTGTCTCGAGGTTGCGCAGCATGCTCATCGATGGCGCCCATGCTACGGACAAGCGCGCCCGGCGACCGCCGCGAACGGCGCCGTCCACGGCCGTGGGTCCGCCGCTCGCGCGGCGCCCGGATCGCGGTCGCCGCTCACGCGCGCCCGCGCACGGCACGGGCGCCGACCGCGACGAGCCCCGCCACGAGCGCGCCGGCGACGAGCCCGCGCGCCGGATCGAGCACGAGCGCCTCGCCGAGCGCCTGGGTCGCCGCCGCGAGCGCCGCCGCCCAGCCCGCGGCGCCGACGAGATCGAGCGCCGCCGAGCGGCCCCGCACGAGCAGCGGCAGCAGCCCCGCCGCGAGCGCCCACAGCGCCGCGATCGCGATCGTTCCTCCGGACAGCAGCGGCACGACGGCGTCGCGCACGGCGTCGATGGCCGACCCCTGCCAGGCGCCGGGCGCGAGCACGTCGCGCGGCTGGCCGAACAGCAGCACGTCGGACGTCAGCGCCTCGGCGAGCACGAGCCACAGGCCCCCGAGCGCGCCGAGCGCGGCGCGCGCCGTCCAGCCGCGAGCCTGCCCGGCGAGCGCCGGCCAGGCGCCGGCGAGCCCGAGCAGGCCGAGCGCCGGGGCGGCCGCCGGCAGCGACCACGTCGCGCCGCGGCGCGGCAGCAGCAGCGCCACCGGCGCGGCGGCGAGGGCGACGAGCAGCGCGATGCCGGGCGCCGTCGCGACGAGCCACGCCAGCAGCACGCCGACCATCGCCAGCCAGCCGAGCCGCGGCAGCGCGAGCACGACCACGGCGGCGGCGAGCGCGCCGGCCGCGGGCGCCAGCGGCGGCGCCGGGCCGAGCCACGCCAGCCCCGCGGCAGCGAGCGCGGCGGCCGCGGCGGCGGCGCCCGCGCGCAGCTGCAGCCGCGTTGCGGTGGTCTGCGCGCGGCCGGCGTCGTCGCCGCCGACGGCGTGCGGGTCGAAGCCGGGGTCGGCGAGCCGCGTGCCGCGGCGGTCGGCGCGTCGCGGCGACCGGCGGGCCGCGGCCGGCCGGAAGCGGGGGTCGGCGCCGGGCAGTTGGCGGCCGCGGTGTGGCGCTGATCCGCGAACGCCCTGCGGCGCCACGCGGCGATCGCCGGCACCGAGCCCCTCCGCTGCGTACCGGCGGTCGCCGGCGCCGTGCCCGTGCCACGTCGGCGCGTCGCGGTGGTCGCCGGCGCCGTGCCCGTCCCACATCGGCGCGTCGCGGCGGTCGCCCGAGCCCGGCCCGTCCGCCGCGTCACGGCGGACGCCGGCACCGTGCCCGTGCCACGTCGGCGCGTCGCGGCGATCGCCGGCGACCGCGTCCCACATCGGCGCGTCAAGCCCCGCGTCGCGGGCGGGCCAGTCGGCGCCCGGCAGCGGCGCGGCCGGCAGGCGGCGGCGTGGCTCCGCGGTCGGGCGCGGCCGGCCGCGCCGGCGGACGCCACGGCCACGGTCCCCCTCGTCGCCCGCCGCGTCGCGATCGTCGTCGCTCGCGCCGTCCCCGACGACCGGCGGCGGCGCGCCACGACCACGGCGCCGCGTCGGCTCGGTCCCGAGCAGCGCCGTCAACGCCGTCCCGTCGCCGGCCGCGACCGGGCCGACGGCGTCGGCGACGCGATCGACGGCGTGCGACAGCGCGAGGCGCAGCACGCCGAGCCCCGCACGCTGCGCCGGCTCGGGCATGACGGCGGCGTCGATCGCGCGGCACAGGCCCGACGGGAGGTCGCGGCGCACGCGCTGCAGCGCCGGCAGCCGCATGCCGACCCGCCGCGCCGTCGCCGCGGGGTTGCCCGCGCGGATCGGGTTGACGCCCGCCAGGCCCTCGTACAGCACGACGCCGAGCGCGTAGACGTCGGCGGCGCCCGTCAGCGCCTGCCCGCGCGCCTGCTCGGGCGCCATGTAGGCGAGCGTGCCGATGACGTCGCCGGTGCGCGTCAGCACGTCGCCGTCGGCCATCCGCGCGATGCCGAAGTCCGTGAGCTTCGCGACGCCCGCGCCGTCCT
>JAWVGK010000148.1:0-10859 GCA_033855155.1 Solirubrobacteraceae bacterium
AATCCGACGACGGACCGCAGCTGTTGATCGCCGCGACGCGCGTGGCAGCCCAGGGCATCACGCTCACGCGCGCGTCGAACGTCGCCTTCCTCGAGCTCGAATGGACGCCGGCGATGCACGACCAGGCGGAGGATCGCTGCCATCGCATCGGCCAGCGCGACGCCGTGACGGCGTGGTACCTGCTGGCCGCGAACTCGATCGACGAGACGATGGCGACGCTCATCCAGCGCAAGCGCGGGATCGTCGCCGCCGTCACCGACGGCCAGCGCGCGGACGCCGACGGGCTTGTCGACGGCGTCGTGCGCGAGCTGCGCGAGGGCCGGTCGCTGCGCCACCTGCGCCCCGTGGCGTAGGCGCCGCCGGAACGCGAGCACGCGAGCGCTCGCTCGGGAGCGCGGCGAGCTTGCCCGCTCTATCAATCATTCTAGAATTTGATAGCCAGTTTTGCGTTTCTTCTGTAGGATGACCGGTGAGTCGGCCATAGCAGTGTCCACCATTCGCCGCCTCCGGAAAGTCGGGCTCTCATGACTGTTCCCTTCCTCGGCGGGATGATCGCCTCGATCATCGGCATCGCCACCGGAGCCATCTTCGGCGTCGCGCCGCAGGTGCTCGCGTACCTCGCCTCGATCGGCATCACCCCACCCGCCTGAGCACCGCAGTCCCACCGCGCGAGCCGCACCGCGCGCACGCGCGGATGATCCGTCGCGCACGTGCCCGCGGCCGCGCCGACGACACTGGCTCGACGGCCCACCCACAAGACGAAAGCGATTCCTATGCTTCTCATGCCTCTTCCGAACGTTCCAGGTGGCCTCGCGGCCTCCCTCGTCGGCATCGCGAACGGCGTCATCAACGCCATCGGTCCCCAGCTGGCCGCGCTCCTGGCGCTCCTCGGCATCCCCGTCTGAGTCGGCGCGCTGCTAGATCATCCCGCGCTCGGGCGGGATGACCCACAGGTCGACCGCGTACTTCTTGACCATGCCGGCGTCGAGCTCGGCGACGCAGGCGGCGCCGCGGCCCTCGATCGTCTTGGCGAGGTCCGTCCAGGCGCGCGCGATGCTGCCGACCTTCGCCATCGGCCCCCAGCCGGCGAGCGCGCCGAGCTCGGTCGCCTGCGTGCGCGCGTTGTCGAGCGTGATCTCGCCGAACGGGATCATGCGGCCGGTGATGCTGACCGTCCGCGCGAGGATCTCCGAGACGTCCGGCACCGGTGCGACGGCAAAGCGCTGCGCGACGACCTCCCAGTCGATGACGTCGAACCACGCCTGCACGTACTCCGCGCGCCGGTTGGCGTAGTCGAGGTAGTAGGCGTGCTCCCAGACGTCGACGCCGAGCAGCGGGGTCAGGCCGTCGGAGATCGGGCAGTCCTGGTTGGTCGTCGTGACGATCAGCACGCGCGTGCCGTCGTGCACGAGCCACGCCCAGCCCGAGCCGAACGTGCTCATCGCGGCGGCCTCCATCGTCTCCCGGAAGACCGCGACCGTCCTGAAGGTCTCCTTGATCGCGCGCAGCAGCTTGCCGTCGGGGTCGCCGCCGCCGTCGGGCGACATGCCTTCCCAGAACAGCGCGTGGTTGACGTGGCCGCCGACGTTGTTGGTCACCGCGCCGCGGATCGCGGCCGGCAGCTCGTCGAGGCGCGTCAGCAGCTCGCCGGGGTCGACGTCGGCCCACTCCGTGTCCTCGAGCGCGGCGTTGGCCTTGTCGACGTACGCCTGGTGGTGCTTGTCGTGATGGAAGCGCATCGTCTCTGCCGAGATGTGCGGCTCGAGCGCCTCGTAGGCGTAGGGCAGGTCCGGAACGGTGTAGGCCATCGGCTCTCCTCGAAAGCGGGGCGGTCGGCGCCCGGCGGACGTCTTGGGGGCGACCCTATACCCCGGGCTCGTGCGTCAGCCCGTCGAGACCGCTCGGTCGGGCGCCCGCGAAGCCGGCACGAGGTCTCGGTCGCTGCGCCACGGCGCCCGCGCCTAGAACGAGCTGAGGTCGATCGGCACCGCGAAGCACTCCTCGCGGAAGCCGTAGGTCGTGCCGAGCCGCTCGGCCTTCGCGCGCGTGCCGTTGGCGTCGAACGCGATGTCGATGAAGTTCTTCAGGTCGCCGCGCTCGGCGACCGGGATCCCGCCGCGCAACTCGGCGAGCGCGGCGGCGGACGCCTTGACGACCTGCGCGATCTGCGCGCGATCCTTGTCCGGCGGCCGCATCGCCTTGATGCGGTCGAGCTTGGCCTTCTGCAGCCGGTACGTCGTGCGCAGCAGCGGCGCGGCCTTCTTCAGGCGGCTGGAGAACGTGCCCGACCCGTTGACGAGCGCTTGGAGCTTGCGGTTGGTCGGCTTGGACCGCTGCGACGTCCTACGACAGACGGCGTCGACCTGCTTGACGTACTGCGGGCGCGTCACCGCGTTGTCCTGCTTGGGCTTGGAGTCGTCGCCGCCGCAGCCGGCGGCGAGCGTGGCGGCGGCGAGCGCGATTGCCGCGAGCAGCATGCGCGGGCGCGAGATCAGCATGGCGCGACAGTACCCGCCGCGCGCGCGAGGCCAACCCGCCATGCGCCTGACGCCGATCGTGCGGTGCGGCGGGCTCAGGTCAGCGCGCCGCCGCGCCCGAAAGCGGCTCGGGCGCAGGGTGGGGGGCATGTCACACAAAGGCTCATGGCGCTGCGCCAAGCTGTCGATACAGGTCAGGACTCGACCACGCCATGTTGATCACCGCCATCGTCTTCACCCTTCTCGTCGCCCTCTGGGGATGCTCCGGCGTGCTGGGTGGGTTGCTGACACAGGCCCTCCTCGACCTCCGCTCGGCGCGCGGGCGCACCTCCTCCTCGCCCGCTCGCCGAGCGCCGTCGATGCCGCGCCCGCGGCGCACGCCGTCGCTGCCCGGCCCCAGCGCGTAAGCGCCCTCGCGCCAACGCCGACGACGCCGGGCGCACCCGCACCGGGCCGCCCGCCCGCCGCTGCTAGCGTGCCGCCGCGATGAGGATCTCGATCGACGACGCACGCCGTCACGTGCTCGAGCACAGCGCGACGCTCGAGGCCGAGGACGTCGACCTCGACGACGCGCTCGGGCGCGTGCTCGCGCAGGACGCGGTCGCGCCGAACCCCGTGCCGCCGTTTGACTGCTCGACGATGGACGGCTTCGCGCTGCGCGCCGCCGACAGCGCCGGCGCGCCCGTCGAGCTGGCGCTCGTCGACGAGGCGCGCGCCGGCAAGGGCGCGGGCGCACACGTGCGGGCCGGCCAGGCGATCCGCATCTCCACCGGCGCACCGATCCCCGACGGCGCCGACGCCGTCATCCGCCAGGAGCTGACGAGCACGAACGAGACGACCGTCACGGTGCAGGAGGCCGTCGCCGCGGGCAACGACGTGCGCGTCGCGGGTGGCGACATCCCTGCCGGCTCGATCGTGCTGAAGGCCGGCACGCTGCTGACCGGGCCGGAGATCGGCGTGCTGGCGGCCGTCAACATCCCGCGACCGTCAGTCGTGCGCCGGCCGCGGATCGCGCTCGTCAGCACCGGCGACGAGCTGCTGGACCCGGGGACGCCGCTGAAGCCCGGCCAGATCCGCGACACGAACTCCTATGCGCTGAGCGCCGCCGCGCGGCTCGCCGGCGCCGAGATCGTCTCGCGCGTAAAGGTCGGCGACGACCGCGATCAGACGATCGCGACGATTCGCGACGCGCTCGACGGCATCGACATCCTCGTGACCGTCGGCGGCGTGTCCGTCGGCCCGCACGACCACGTCCGGCCGGCGCTCGACGCGCTCGGCGCGCGCGAGATCTTCGGCCGCGTCAGCCTGCGGCCCGGCGGGCAGCTGTGCTTCTACGTCGCGCAGGACGGGACGCTGTGCTTCGCGCTGCCCGGCAACCCCGTCAGCGCGACGATCTCCTTTCGCCTGTTCGTCGTCGCGGCGATCCATGCGCTGCTCGGCCACAGCCGCGGCGCGCGGCGCACGACGGCGACCGCCGCCGTCCAGCTGCCGGGCCGCCTCGGCCGCACGACGGCCGTGCGCTGCCGCGCCGATCTGCGCGCCGACGGCTGGTACGTCGCGCCGTCGCAGTCACACCAGGACTCCCACGTGCTGACGTCGATGCTCGACGTCGACGCCTATGCGTTCGTCCCCGAGGACCGCGAGTCGCTGGACGCCGGCGAGACCGTCGACGTCGAGTTCGTGCGCTGAACGCGCACGCGCCGGCGCTCGCCCGCGTGCCTCAGCCGCGCCGGGCCGGCCCGCGAGGTCGCATTGCCTCAGCCGCGCCGTGCCGGCCGCGAGCTCGCGGTGCCTCAGCCGCGCCGGGCCCGCCCGCGAGGTCGCAGCGCTTCAGCCGCGCCGCGCCCGCCGCGAGCTCGCGCGACCGCGCTTCTCCGGCTCGGGGAACAGCTCGCGCAGCAGCGACGTCTCGCGACAGATGACGACCGCCAGCGCGCGGTTCCACATCAGCTCGCTCCAGCCCTGCACGCCGCGCCGCACGGTGCCGGTCATCGACGCTCGCGTGATGCCGAGCGCGCCGGCGACCGCGATCAAGCTGCCGCTGAGGCTCTTGGCGACGTTCGGATACTCGACGTACGCGAACCCGAGCAGGCCTCCGAGGATCGCGAGCAGGGGCAGCAGCCAGATCAACGAGCGGTAGCGCTTCCACAGCTGCTTGTTGAGCTCGTCGCGGACCTCCGCGCGGCGGGCGCGGCCGATGTAGGCCTCGGGCTCCTTGTCGCCCGTCAGCATCTGGCGCCAGATGATCGTCTGGCGCTCGATCGGCTCCAGCGACCTGCCGGGCTCGACCGGCTCCTGGTGCACGCGCGCGGACCACTCGTCGAGGTGGGTGTTGACCGTATGCGCGGCGACCGGGTCGACGCGGGCCTGCAGGTCGTCGAGCAGGAGCTTCATGCGCTCGACGCGCAGCGGGCTGAAGATGTCGAGCAGCTCGCTCTGCGCGTCGCGGTCCTCGCCCGGACGGAGGGTGCGATTCCAGGTGTCCGACAGGAAGTTGCCCAGCTCGTACGCCTTCCCGCGCGCCTCGTCGGTCATCCACAGCTGCTTGGCGAACGCGACGTGGCGCTCGGCGATGGCGTCGCGGAAGGCCGTCTCGGCGGCGGTCGAATCCGCGGCCGCGAGCGCGAGCGCGACGAGCGCGCGCATCTCGTCGACGTCGACCGGCGCGCCCGCGGCGGCCGCGATGCCGCCGATCGCCTGCACCTCGAGCTCGAGGCGGTCCGCCGGCGACAGGCTGCGGCGGTTGGGCAGCATGTCCGAGCCGGCGGGCGCGAGCGTCTTGAGCTTCGTCGGTCTCAGCGCATGCACGGCCGCGACGCGCCAGCCGAGATCGAGCGCTAGGGCGATGTCTCGCTCGGCCGACCGGCGATCGGGCTGGGTCTCGGGGACGGGGGTCGCGGGCGGTTGCTGATCGACTGTCACGGGCTGCTCCTCGGCGTGTGATTCGGCGTCGCGGTCGCGCTCCCTGCCGCCGCGGCCGGCGCTGCGCGGCGCGGACACGCGCGGCGTCAGCCGGCCGCCACGGGCACCGGCGCGGCGCGTTAACGCGCCGTTCACCGACCTCCGCACGCCGCGAAACACCGCGAACGTACGCTCGCGACAACCGCAAGCGCCCTGTTACAGGGGGGAGACTCAGCATGTCCACAGTGCACGACGCGATGTACCAGTCGGTCGGGGGCGACGCCGGCCTGACCGTGCTCGTCGACAACTTCTACACGAGGCTGTGGTCGGATCCGAGCCTCGATCGGTACTTCGCCGGGATCGAGCGCGACGCGCTCAAGCGTCACCAGCGGATGTTCCTGACGTACGTCCTCGGCGGGCCCGGCGCCTACGAGGGACGCTCGCTCGTCGATGGTCACACGGGGCTGAACATCACCGACGAGGCGTTCGACACCGTCGCCCACCACCTCCTGCTGACGCTCGAGGAGCTCGACATCGACCGTCCGCTGATCAGGATCGTGATGGGCTTCGTCGAGGGTGCGCGCGGCCAGGTCGTCCAGCAGACGGGCTTCTGACGCGATGCTCGCGGCGACCTACACAGACTGGTACATCGGCCTCGCGCTGTCGTTCTTCGCGATCGTCGTCGTCGTCATCATCGTGGCGACGATCCTCACGCTGGCGGCACGGATCGCCGACCAGGCACGCTCGGCGGACGGAGGCGTCGACGCCATCAGGGCTCAGACGACGAGCCTCTCCGACGGCGTCGACAAGGTCAACGACTCTGCGGTCCGGATCCTCCACATGGCCCGGTCGCTTCGAAAGGTGGCGGTCGGCAAATGAAGATCCTCGCTGCATACGACACGCACGCTCTGTGGCAGATCGTGCTCGGCATGGGCGGCGTCGTGTTGATCGTCGTGGTCATCCTGCTGATGCTGCTGCTGAGCCTCGTCATCGACATCGAGATGAGCGTCGAGAGCCTGCTCGGCACGGCCGGCATCGTCGCGTCGCACACCGTCAACATCCCGAAGCTCGCGGTGACGCCGTCGGTGCTGAACCTCATCATCGAGGAGGCGATCATCCAAGACGGCTACATGAACGCCCTCACCGATGGCTACGTGGCGTCGGGTGACGAGCTATGAGCCGCACGGTGATGATCGCGCTGAGCTTCCTCGAGCCACTGCTGCTCGTCGTCGTCCTGTCGATCGGGCTCAACCAGGTGCGCAAGCGCCTGACCACGATCTCCGAAGGCCTCGGCACGCTCGGCGGCGCGCTGGCGACCGTCGAGGCCAACCACCTGCGGCCGCTGTCGAAGCTCGTCGCGGACGTCAACGCACCGCTGCAGGTCATCGCCGGCGTGCTGCCGGGGATCGCCGCGAAGGCGGCGCTCGTCGTCCGCAAGGCGACGGCGGGATAGCCGTGCACGCGGCTCTCGCAGTCGTATCGATCGCGGTCGCGCTGGCGGTCGGCGCCGTCGCGCTGTTCTTGCTGACGCGGATGTTCAGGACGATCGTCGAGTTGCGCAAGGTCACGGTCGGCCTGCACGACGTGCTCGGCTGGGCCGCCGGCAACGTGCTCAACGAGTCGCACGCCAGAGGCAGCGTCGCCGGCAAGCGCGAGCCCGGGCGGGGGTAGGGCCGGCCCGAGGCTCGCGAACGGGAGGAGCGCGCGCGAGCGCGGCCGCACGAGCGCCTGCAGCGCTCAGGCGCGGCCCGCTCGCGCGCTACGTTGGGAGGACCGCCGCGGCGCCGCTCGCTGCCCGCCGCCCTTCGCAATGCCCCGCCGACGACCGACGATCCTCCTTCGCGCCGCGCCCCTGCTCGGGCTGCTCGCGGTCGTGCTCGGCGCCTGGGCGCTGACGGCGGGGCCGGCCGGCGGGGCCGATCGCGCCGATCGGCTGCGCAACAGCATCGACGCCAAGCGCGACCGCGAGCAACGCCTGTCGGGTGCCGTCGCGAAGCTCGCGCGGCTCGAGCGCGCGACCGCGCGCGAGGTCGCGATCATGCAGCGGCGCGTCGACGCCGTCGGGCGCGACCTCGCGAGGGCGCAGGCGATCCTCGACAGCACCGTCGAGCGCCGCGACCGCGAGCACGCACGCGCGCTGCGCCTGCGCGCCCGGCTCGCGCAGGCGCGCGGCCAGCTCGCGCGCCTGCTGCGCCAGCGCTATGCCGGCGGGCGCCCGGACGTGCTGACGGTCGTGCTCGAGTCCGACGGCTTCGCGAGCCTGCTCGAGACGGTCGACTTCCTGCGCCGCATCCAGCGCTCCGACCAGGAGATCCTGCACGTGGTGCGCAGCGGCCGACGGGCGGCGGTCGCGCAGCGCCGCGTCCTGACGCGGCTCGCCGTCCGCCGCCGCGTCGCCGCCGAGGCGGTGCGCCGGCGCAACGACGCGCTGACGGCGATGGCCGAGGGCCTGCGCAGCCGTCGCGCGGCGCTCGCGCAGGCGCGCGCCGCACGCGTCGCGGCGCTGCGCGGCAGCCGCCACAGCCGGCGCCGTGCACAGCGCGCGCTGACGCGCCTGCTCGCCCAGCGCAACCGCGCGATCGGCCAGGTCGGGCCGGGTGGGCCGTGGGCGATCCCGTGGGTCATCGTGCAGTGCGAGTCCGGCGGCCAGAACGTGCCGCCCAACTGGGCGGGGGCCTCGGGCTACTACCAGTTCATCCCCGCGACGTGGCGGCGCCTGGGCGGCTCGACGCCGCACGCCTACCAGGCCTCCAAGGCCGAGCAGGACCGCCTCGCGGCGACGCTCTGGGCCGGGGGGCGCGGTGCGGCCAACTGGGACTGCGCCGCGCTGGTCGGCATCATCTGACGACACCACGGACGGAGGAGCACATGCGCGAGGACGGATGCGAGCTGCGCCGCGCGGTCGACGACCGCGACGACGGCGTCTTCGCGACCCGCGACTTCGCGGCGGGTGAGACGGTCCTGCTCGGCGTGCCGGGTCATCCGGCGCCCGCGAACCACTCGCACGCCAACCAGGTCAGCCTGACGGCGTTCGTCTTCGAGGACGGCCTCGGCCCGAAGGTCAACCACTCCTGCGATCCCAACTGCGGCGTGCGCTTCGACGCCGCCGCCGACGGCTTCGACTTCGTCGCGCTGCGGCCGATCGCCCGCGACGAGGAGATCACGTTCGACTACGCGATGCGCAACTACGTCGTCGAGCACTTCCCGCACCGCTGCCTGTGCGGCGCGGCCCGCTGCCGCGGCAGGGTCACCGGCTGGAAGGACCTCCCCGCCGAGCGCAAGGCCGCCTACGGCGAGCTCGTCGCGCCGTACCTGCTGGAGGCCGACCGCGCCCAGCCGCGGTAGGGCTCAGTCTCAGGCCGTCCCCGACGCGCGCATGCGCGCCCGGGCCATCGTCTCGGCCGCCTGCGCCGAGCGCACGTGGCCGGTGACGGCGAGCAGGAACTCCTCGCGCGCGAGCACGTACAGCAGGCCGTCTGTGACCGCGCCGACGGCCGCGGTGCGCGGGACGTCGCGCAGCAGCGCGATCTCGCCGAAGCAGTCGCCCGGCCCGAGCGGGCGCCGGACGACGCCGGCGTCGGCCTCGAACGCGCCTTCGACGATGACGTAGAACAGCGAGCCGACGTCGCCGCGGCGCAGGATCCGGTCGCCGGCGAGGACGGGCAGCGCGAGCGCGCGCACGGCGAGCGTCTCGACCGTCGCCAGCGGCAGCGGCGCGAACAGGTCCAGCGCGCGCAGCGTCGCGAGCGCGTGCTCGGGCACGACCGCGCGCGCATCGAGGCGCCGCAGCGCGCGCAGCCGCGCCACGACGGCCAGCGGCAGCACGAGCGCCGTCGCAACCAGCGAGCCCCGAACGCCGAGCGCGGCGATCAGCAGTGGCGCCGCCACCGAGCCCAGCGCGACCGCGACCTGCGCGGCCGTCTCGCAGACCGCGAACGCCCGCCCGAGGCTCTCGTCGGAGGCCAGCCGCTGGACGAGCGTCTGGCCCGCGGTCTCGCCGATCGCGTAGCCGACGCCGAGGACCGCGAAGCCGGCGATCGCGACGGCCGGGCTCGCGACGGCCGCGAGCAGCACGAGCGCCAGCGCGACGAGCCCCGCTGCGACCTGCAGCGCCGTCGAGAAGCGCCCGCCGCCGAGTAGCGTGAACGCGACCAGGCCGCCGGCCAGGCCGCCCGCGCCCCACATCGAGTTCAGGACGCCGACGCCGCCCGAGCCGAGCCCGACGAGCTGCACGGCGACGACGACCATCAGCACGTCGAGCACGCCGTAGACGAGCCCGAGCGCGGCCAGCAGGCCGGCCGACTCGCGCAGCTCGGGCGCGGCCCGCACCTCGCGCAGGCCGAGCAGCAGCTCGCCGGCGACGCCCGCGCCGGCGCGCGGCGCGCGATGCGCGGGCAGCGTGTCGGCGGCCATGCACGAGATCGCCAGCAGCGCCGCCGCCGAGGCCGTCGACGCGATCGCGAAGCCCGCCGCCGGCGACAGCCCGGCGGCGGCTGCGCCACCGGCGAGCGCGCCCACGCAGTAGGCCGCGTTGCCGAAGCCCTGGCGCAGGCCGTTGGCGATCGCGAGCTGGCGCGGGTTGCGCGCGAGGCCCGGCAGCAGCGCGGCCTGCGCGGGCTGCTGGCCGCTCGTCAGGATCGAGATGACGGCGGCCAGCGCGAGGATGACCGCCAGCGGCGCGCCGAGGGCGACGGCGAGCGTCAGCACGGCGAGCGCGATCGTCGCGCCGGCGGTCAGCGCGAGCAGCGCTGTGCGGCGCGAGCTGCGGTCGACGAGCAGCGCGGTGAACGGTCCCGCGAGCGCGCCCGGCAGGACGCGCGCGACGACGGCGAGCGTCACCGCGCCGGTGCCGCCGGCCTTGTAGGCGGTGATCGCGAGCACGACGGTGAACGCCCACAGCGCGAGCGACATCGCCGATCCGACGGCGACGAACAGCCGCAGCTCGCGGGTCGCCAGACCTTCTCCGACCGCGGCGCGACGCACGCGTCGACACTACATCGCGCACGGCGGCCGACCTGCGCGCCGTGCGCGTGCCCGCCAGCAGCCCAGCGGCCTGCCGCTGTCGTCGCCGCGACGATCGCCGCGCCCGCCTGGATCAGGCCGTCGCCGCGGCGCGGCAGGGGCCAAGACGGGCTTCAGGAAGCGCGGGTTGCCGGCGCGAAGCTGTCGACGTAAGCGCGTTGGAACTCGATGGATCGGGAAGCGCGTGCAGCGGGAATACGCGACGCGTGATTCTGCAGCGGACCCGGATGCTGATCGCCGCGGCCTGCGCCGCCTGCGCGCTGCCCGCCGCAGCGAGCGCGGCAGAGCGCGGCCCGTACGTCGCGCTCGGCGACTCCTACACGGCCGCGCCGCTCGTGCCCGACCAGATTGCGGCGTCGCTGGGCTGCGCGCGCTCGAACCACGACTATCCGTCGCTCGTCGCACGCGCGCTCGCGATCGCGGCGTTTCGCGACGTCAGCTGCTCGGCCGCCACGACGA
>JAWVGK010000149.1:0-4588 GCA_033855155.1 Solirubrobacteraceae bacterium
CTCACCGACCAACCCGACCTCACCACCACCACCCACGACACCCCCGAACACCGCCTCCTCCAAACCGAACAACAACACATCCTGCACCACGCCCTCCAAACGCTCCCCACCCGCCAACGCCAACTGATGACCCTCATCGCCACCGACACCACCAACTACCACCACATCAGCAGCACCCTCAACATGCCCATCGGCAGCATCGGCCCCATCCGCGCACGCAGCATCGCCCGCCTGCAACGCCACCACGAACTCCGCGACTACGCCGCCGCCTGAACCCCGTTCGCACGGGCGACCGACCCTCGCGTCAGCGGTCGACGGCCGCCCTCGCGAAGACCATCCTCATGGCGCCACTTCTGCGCAAGGCGATCTGGGTGACGATCTGCAGGACGACGAACATGCCCAGCCACACGCCGGTGTCGAGGCCGGGGACCACGTCCACCGGCACGGTGTAGGCCATGAGCACGTTGACCGCCGCGTGCAGCGCCAGGCCGCAGCCCCAGAGGACCGTCAGCTGGCGCCAGACGCGCCGGAACGACGGCTCGGCCGCCCAGACCCGCTCGAAGGCGTGCTCCTTGCCCGGCAGCAGCGCCCTGGCCGACTCGTAGGCCAGTGGGCGCCCGACGCGCAGGCTGGCGAACATCCACAGGGCGAACGGGAAGCCGAGCAGCGCGTTGCGGACCAGCAGCGTGCGGGGACTGCCCGAGATCAGCGAGCTCCCGACGCCAAGCACGATCGCTACGACGACGAGCGCCCCGATCGCGTCCAGGCGGCGCGTTCGTGCGAACGTGAACGCGACGCGAACGGCGGGCGGCGCGCCGCTGATCAGGAGCGCGGCGAGCTGGTCGACGCCAGCGGCGCGCAGCGAGTAGTACAGCGCGACCGGGAGAATCAGGTCGACGAGGAGCGTCGCCGCGCCGCGCAGCGGAACCTTCGTGTCGGGGCGCGGGCCGCTACGCGTGTGGTCGGGTGGCGCGGTCAAAGGTCTCGGCCAACTCGCGTCCGGCCGCGTCGAGGTCGGTGCTGCGGTCACGCGTGAACTGCCCCACGAGCGCGTCGATGGCGCCACGAATCGCGATCGCCATCACGTGCGGGTCGAACTCGCCGAACGCCCGCTCTCGCTGGCCGGCGCGCAGCCGCTCGGCGAGCTGCTCGAACGCGGCGACGAACTGACCGACGCCGGGGGCGCGGTAGCGGCTGCCCGTGACGATCTGGACCAGCGCGATCGTGTGCTCCGGGTGGGCGGCGACGAACTCGAGGTTCGATCGGATGTACGCCGTCAGCCACTCGCGATGGCCCTGCGCGGCGGACATCCGCGGCTCGACGAACTCCCCCGCGGCACGCAGAACGGCCGCGATGACCTCGCCGTCGAGCTCGTCCTTGCCTTCGAAGTAGTAGCTGATCATCCCGGTGCTGCTCAGCCCGGCGCGCTCGGCGACGCGACCGAACGACGCATTCGCGTAGCCGACCTCGGCGACCGTCGCAATCGCCGCGTCGACGATCTGCGCTCGGCGCGCGACCTCGGTGAACGTGCGCTTCTTCGCATTCGCAGCCTGCGCCATCGAGCGAATGTTAGCAGGCCATCTGGAAACCTTGCTTGACTGTGCTAGACATAGTCAGTTTGTGCAGTCAACGGACCAGGAGGTCCACCATGTCAGCTGCTGTCGCCGTTCAACCTCGTTCGACGCGAGACGTCACCCGGCCGCTGGCGGTCGCGGGCGCGCTGGCAGCGACGCTCGCGATCTGGCTGATCGCCCACCCGCTGGCCGGCGTCGACCTCGCGGTCCACTCGGTCGCGGGCGACGCCGTCGCGCACGTCGGCCCGGCTTCGGTCGCGCTCGCCGTCCTGCTCGCGGGCCTGGCCGCCTGCGGCCTCCTGTCGGCGATCGAGCGCTTCGCACGACGGCCGCGCACGACGTGGAGCGTGATCGCGTACACGACGCTCGCCCTCTCCCTCGCCGGCCCGATCGCCCTCGGTGAGACGAACGGCGCCATCGCGACGCTGACCAGCATGCACCTGGCCGCCGCGGGCATCCTCATCCCGGCGCTCGGGCGATCGAGCCAGCGGCGAGTGCGCTGATTCACCGCGACACGGCCGCCGGCGCGCGGACGGGCAAGCGCGGCGCACGGTGGCCAAGGCCCGGGTCACGCGCGGCGGCGGCGGCCCGCCCGCCGCCTCAGCGCCGGCGCGGCGGATCGCGGCGGCGCTCGCGCGCCGCGCAGCGCAGGCACAGGACGCTGTCGGGCAGCGCGTGCAGGCGCGCCGCGGGGATCGACTCGGCGCAGGCGTCGCACGTGCCGTAGCTGCCGTCGTCGAGTTTCGCCAGTGCGCGCTCGGTGCGCGCGAGCGTGCTCTCCAGCGACCGGCCGACGCCGATCTCCGTCAGCCTCGCGACGGCCTCCGTCGTGCCGTCACCGATCCGCTTGCCGAAGCCCTGGGCGGTGCCGCGCTCGGGCCGCTTCGCGAGCGCGGCGACGCGCTCGCGTGTAGCCCGGCGCCGCACCTCCAGCTCGCGGCGGATCGCGTCGACGTCGAGCTCCTCGGCGGGTGCGGGCACGTCCTCGTCATACCCGCGGCGTCAGCGTGCGCGCATGCGGTTGTTGCGCGGATTGTGCTCGACCTCGGCCAGCCCCAGCTCCTCGAGCAGCGGCGGGACGTACATCCCGAAGCGCCCGCGCATGCCCTTCTTGCACCCGTACCAGCCACCGACGGGGTTGTCCGGCGATCGTCCCCATGCCTCGACCGTGCCGTCCTTGGCGGGCTTCTGCTCGTCGGCGCTGCCGAGCGCGATCCAGTCCCCGTGCGCGACGAGCATGGCGTGCAGGTCCTCGATGCAGCGCAGCTGGTAGCTCAGCTGCGACGAGCCGACCTGGCAGACGAGCACCGGCGGGTCGCGCGACTCGTCGCGGTACATCGCGTACTGCGACGTCCCGGGCGGCGTCTTCAGCACCCACGGATCGTCCTTCGTCCCCTCGGCCATGGCGCCCTCCTCGGTGGTTTGAGCCAGAGGTCGGCTTGCGCAATCGCCGCCCGAGCCTCAATGTGACGGATGTCATCGTCGCACGTGACAAGGGGGAGGATGATCATCGTATGGCCGTCGCAGAAGCAGAGATCCGGGCGCCGCGGGCGGAGATCGCGCTGTCGTGCACGCTGCGCCGCAACATCGGCTCGCCGATTCCCGCCGAGACGATGAACGTCGGGCCGCGTGGCATGCGCATCCGCAGCCCGCGTCCGCTGACGGAGGACGAGACCGTCGGCTTCGAGCTGCCGAACCTCGACATGCGCGTCAGCGGCCGCGCCCGCGTCGTGCGCCAGGAGCTCCCCCACGTCTACGCGCTGCGCTTCGAGAACCTGCCCGAGCCGATGCTGCGCCGCCTGCACGCGCTCGCGATCAACGCGCGCTGATCAGCCGGCGAGGCCGCCGATCAACAGCGCGACCACGGCGACGATCGCCAGCGCCACGAGCAGGAACCGCAGCACCTGCGCCGGCGGCGTTCCCGGCACCGCCTCGCCGACGAGCTCGGCCTGCAGCAGCACGTCGCGCGCGGCGGCGTGCCCGGAGATCGGCACCATGACGTCGCGCGGGCCCGCCGCGAGCATGTCGGGCACGTCGAAGCCCATCGTGCGCCGCAGCGTCGACGGCACGCCCTCCTCGAGCAGCATGCCCTGGATGAACTCGGCCTCGGTCAGGTTTGCCGCGCCGACGACGCGCACGAGGGCGCCCTCGGCGTACTGCGGCTTGATCTTGCGCGCGCGCCGGGCGAGCGAGCTCGTCGCCGAATCCTGCCCGTCCCCGGGCCCGGCGAAGACCAGCGGCATGTTGCAGCGCCGGCAGAAGCGCTCGGCGGGCGGGTGCGGCTCGTCGCAGCTCGGGCAGACGAGCGGCTCGTCCGTCACGTCACCTCGAGCTCGGCCTCGGCGATCGCCCCGTCGGCGATGAGGTACGAGCGCACCTCGGGCTCGGCGGCCTTCGAGACGCCGACGATCAGCCATTCGACGCCCGGCCACAGCGCCGCGAAGTTCACGTCGGTCTGCGACGGGTAGGGCGCCGAGCGGGTGTGCGAGTGGTAGATCGCGACGAGCTCCTCGCCGGCGTCCTCGATCGCGTCGATCAGGCGCATGAGCGTCAGCCCGTCGATCTCGAAGCGAAACGGACTCGCCGCGAGGTTCTCGGTCGCGTGGACGGCGGTCGCCGCCCCCGCGCGGGAGGCAACGACCCCGCAACACTCGTTGGGAGCGTCGCGGACGGCGTGCTCGACGATCTCGTCGAGCAGGGAGCGAGCGATCTGCACCCCAGGCAGGCTAGCCGCCTCAGGCCTTGATCTGCTTGGCCTCTTCGTGCTCGTCGTCGTTGCCGGCCATGCCGGAGATCGAGTCCTTGAACTCGCGCATGCCCTTGCCGAGCGACTTGCCGACTTCGGGCAGCTTCTTCGGTCCGAGCACGACGAGCGCGATGACGAGCACGACGATCAGTTCCATGGGTCCGACGTTGAATGGCATGGGGGTTCTGAAGCTCCTTCGTTATCTGACGATGACGTTCGCTTCCATGAAGCGATGGTAGACGCAGTAGTACCGGTACGAGCCGGCCTT
>JAWVGK010000150.1:0-5610 GCA_033855155.1 Solirubrobacteraceae bacterium
GCGACCGCCGACGGCGTGACGATCGAGCGGCGCGGCGCGACCATCGTCGTGGCCGACCTCGCCGCCGCCCTGGCGGCGCTCGCCGGAGCACGCGCGTGAGCGCGGCCTACATCCGCGACGGCGCCGAGATCTACCGCCGCTCGTTCGCCACGATCCGCGCCGAGGCGCAGCTCGACGGGCTCGAGCCGGTGCTCGAGCGCACCGTCGTGCGCATGATCCACGCCAGCGGGATGGTCGACCTCGCCGCCGACGTCGCCGCGTCCCCCGGCTTCGGCCCCGCCGCGGCGCAGGCTCTGCGAGCCGGCGCGCCGATCCTCTGCGACACGTCGATGGTCGCCGCCGGCGTCACGCGCTCGCGCCTGCCCGCCGCCAACGACGTCGTCTGCACGCTGACCGACCCACGCGTCGCGGACCTCGCCCAGCGGCTCGGCACGACCCGTACCGCCGCCGCGCTCGAGCTCTGGCGCGAGCGCCTCGCCGGCTCGCTCGTCGTCGTCGGCAACGCGCCGACCGCGCTGTTCAGGCTGCTGGAGATGCTCGAGCACGACGACGTCGACGGACCGGCGGCCGTCATCGGCGTGCCGGTCGGCTTCGTCGGCGCGCTGGAGTCCAAGCTCGCGCTCGCGGCCCATCCCGCCGTCGCCGAGCACCTCGTCGTGCACGGCCGCCGCGGCGGCAGCGCGATCGCCGCGGCCGCCGTCAACGCGCTCGCGAGCGCAGCGGAATGAGCGCCGCAGCCGGGCGGCTGTCCGGGGTCGGCGTCGGCCCGGGCGATCCGGAGCTGCTGACGATCAAGGCGCGCCGCGTGATCGAGGCCGCGGGCGTCGTCGCCTACCCCGCCGCCCGCCACGGGCGCAGCGTCGCGCGCGCCATCGCCGCGCCATACCTGCGCGCGGACGCGATCGAGGTCGCGCTGACGTACCCCGTCACGACCGAGACGACCGACCATCCCGGCGGCTACGAGGGCGCGCTGCGCGAGTTCTACGACGCGTCCGCCGCGACGCTCGCACAGCACCTCGACGCCGGCCGCGACGTCGCCGTCCTGTGCGAGGGCGACCCGTTCTTCTACGGCTCCTACATGTACCTGCACGAGCGCCTCGCCGGCCGCTACGAGACCGACGTCATCCCCGGCGTGACGTGCTTCAGCGCGGCCGCCGCGTCGGCCGGCACCCCGCTGGCCAAGCGCGACGACGTGCTGACGATCCTGCCCGGCACGCTCGCGCCCGACGTGCTCGCCGCGCGGCTGCGCACGACCGACGCCGCCGTCGTCATCAAGCTCGGGCGCACGTTTCACGGCGTGCGCGACGCGGCCGAGGCCGCCGGGGTCGCCGAGCGCGGCGTCTACGTCGAGCGCGCGAGCTCGCCACAGGAGCGCTCGGCGGCGCTGCGAGACGTCGACGGCGACGTCCCCTACATGTCGCTCGTGCTCGTCCCGACCATGTCGGCGCCGGCCCCGCGGCCGGCGAGCGGCGCGGCGGGCAGCGTGACGGTCGTCGGCCTCGGGCCGGCGGGCGCGCAGTGGCTGACGCCCGAGGCGTCGGCCGCGCTCGCCGCCGCCGACGACCTCGTCGGCTACGGGCCGTACCTCGCGCGCGTGGCGCAGCGCCGCGGCCAGCGCCGCCACCCCAGCGACAACCGCGTCGAGGCGCAGCGCGCCCGGCACGCGCTCGAGCTCGCCGCCGGCGGCGCGCGCGTCGCCGTCGTCTCCTCCGGCGACCCCGGCATCTTCGCGATGGCGGCCGCCGTCTTCGAGCAGGTCGACCTCGACGGCGCCAACGGCCTGCACGCGATCGACGTGCGCGTCGTGCCGGGGCTGTCGGCGATGCAGGCCGCGGCCGCGCGTGTCGGCGCGCCGCTGGGGCACGACTTCTGCGTCATCTCGCTGTCCGACCAGCTCAAGCCGTGGGACGTCGTGCAGCGGCGCCTCGAGGCCGCGGGCACCGGCGACCTCGTGCTCGCGCTGTATAACCCTGCGTCGCGCTCGCGGCGCGAGCAGCTCACGCGCGCGTTCGAGATCCTGCGCGCGCACCGCGCCCCCGAGACGCCTGTCGTCGTCGCGCGCGCCGTCGGATCCGACGACGAGGCCGTGACGGTCACGACGCTCGCCGATGTGCCGCTGGACGACGTCGACATGCGCACGTTGCTGATCGTCGGCTCGTCGGCGACGCGGCTGACGGCCGGCGGCGCCGTCTACACGCCGCGGCGCTACGGGCCCGCGCCGGCGTGAGCGAGCGCCCACCGCAGCGCGGCGGCGACGCCGTCGACGGCCGGCGCGTCGAGGCGCGGCGGCCGGCGCACGACGATCACCGGCAGCCCCCGCTCGCGCGCCGCGTCGAGCTTCGCGACGGTGTGCGGGCCGCCGCTGTCCTTCGTCACGACGAGCTCGATGCGGTGCTCGTCGAGCAGCGCGAGCTCGCTCCGCACGACGTACGGCCCGCGGTCGAGCAGCAGCACGTGCCGGCGCGGCAGCGGCCCGGCGGGCGGATCGACGCAGCGGATGAGAAACCACGCCTCGTCGAGCGCCGCGAACGCCGCGAGGCCCTGGCGACCGGTCGTCAGCAGGACGCGGCGCGCGCCGATCGCCGCCGCGGCGGCGTCGAGGTCGTCGACCCACTGCCAGCGGTCGCCGGGACGCGCGCTCCAGCCCGGACGCTCGAGGCGCAGCAGCGCGACGCCCGCCTGCGGGCAGGCGCGCGCCGCCGAGGCGGAGATCCGCCGCGCGAACGGATGCGTCGCGTCGACGACCGCCTGCACGCCGTGCTCGGCGAGCCAGCGCGCCAGCGCGTCGGGGCCGCCGAAGCCGCCGACGCGCGTCTCGCCGGCGGGCGGGCGCGGGTTGGCGACGCGGCCGGCGAGCGACGACGTCACGGGCACGCCCGCCGCATGCAGGCCGGCCGCGAGCTCGCGCGCTTCGGCGGTGCCGCCGAGGATCAGGATCATCGAGCGCGAGCCTGGCAGAACCGTGGCCGCTGAGCTGCGTCGCGGCTGGACGACCGGGGCATGCGCGACGGCGGCGACGGCCGCCGCCTACGAGGCGCTGCTGTGCGGCGCGTTCCCCGATCCCGTGACGATCGAGCTGCCCGGCGCCAAGCGGCCGGCGTTCGCGCTCGCGCGCACGCGGCTCGCGGACGGCCGCGCGACCGCCGGGATCGTCAAGGACGCCGGCGACGACCCCGACGTCACCCACGGCGCGCTCGTGCTCGCGACGGTGCGCCCCGGCGAGACCGGCGCGGGCGTCGCGTTTCGCGCCGGCGAGGGCGTCGGCACCGTCACGCTGCCGGGCCTGCCGCTGGCGATCGGCGAGCCGGCGATCAACCCGGCGCCGCGAGCGATGATGCGCGCCGCCGTGCAGCGCCTCGCCGACGAGTTCGGCGCCGGCGGCGACGTCGTGATCGAGATCGCCGTCGAGGGCGGCGAGGCGCTTGCGCAGCGGACGTGGAACGAGCGCCTGGGCATCGTCGGCGGGCTGTCGATCCTCGGCACGACCGGCGTCGTCGTCCCGTACTCGTGCTCGGCGTGGATCGCGTCGATCCGCCAAGGCATCGACGTCGCGCACGCGACCGGCCACGCGCACGTCATCGCGGCCACCGGCGCCACCTCCGAGCAGGCGGCGCAGGCGCGCTACGGGCTCGCGCCGAGCGCGCTGCTGGACATGGGCGACTTCGTCGGCCCGCTGCTCAAGCACCTCGCGCGCCGGCCGATCGCGCGGCTGACGCTCGCGGGCGGCTTCGCGAAGCTCTCGAAGCTCGCCGCCGGCCACCTCGACCTGCACTCCGGGCGCTCGCAGATCGACCTCCCGCGGCTCGCCGCGACGGCGCTCGCGTGCGGCGCGCCGGACGAGCTCGCCGACACGCTGCGCGGCGCGAACACCGCGCTGCACGCGCTACAGCTCGCGAGCGCCGCCGGCGTGCCGCTCGCCGGCGCCGTCGCGCGCGACGCGCGCGAGGTCGTGCTGGGCGTGCTCGGCGGCGCGGCGATCGAGGTCGAGGTGCTGGTCGTCGACCGCGGCGGGCAGATCGTCGGCATCGCGCCCTGATGGTGTGCGACGTCTGACCCTGGGTGTGGCCCCGGTCGCGGTCCGCGCTGCCACGATCGAGTCCGTCCCCACCCCCGCGCCAGGAGTCTCGCATGCTCACCTCACGATCCGCGATCCTCGGCCTCGCGCTGGCGCTCGGCTGCGCTGGCGTCGCGACCGCGGAGACGCGCTACGTCACCACTTCGTACAGCGAGCCGGCGAGCGCCGGCGCGCCGGTCGCCGCCCCGCTGTCGCAGTTCGTCGTCGTCGCCCGCGCACGCGTCGTCGTGCCCGCGAGCTGGCGCCGGCTGCCGGCGCCCGCCGGCCAGCAGCGCTTCGAGACGAGGCGCTCGCCGGGCTGTCGCTACCGCGTGACCTTCAGCGTCTCCAAGCGCCTCGCCGCGCCCGGCGACGCCGAGACGTACGTGGCCGCCGGCCTGCCCGCCGCGAGCGCGCCGTACCTGCTCGACAGCGGCGTCCACGGCAGCCGCGCGTTTCGCGTCGTGCGCCAGAAGGCCGCCTCCGCCGTCCGCGTCGACGGGCTGTGGGCGGGCGTCCTCACGCGCCGCACGGACATCGCCCCCAGCGGCCAGGTGATGTGGAGCGAGATCCACGTCAGCGCCCGCTCGCGCGCCGGCGACGAGTGCCACTCGGGCACGTACCGCGAGGTGCTCGGTCCGCAGATCGGCGACGCGCTGGCGACCGCGACGACGACGCTGCGCTTCGTCCGGCCGGCAGGCTGATCGCGCGCGACGCGGCTTGCGACGCGAGCGGCGGGCACGCTAGGCTCGCCGCTCGTGAGCGCCGACGGCTTGCTGGAGGATCACCCGCTGGTCGAGCAGATCCTCGACACCCACGGCGATCGGGCCGGCGGCGACGACGCCGGCTGGGCCGGCTACCGCGGGCACGTCTACCGCGTGCTGAACTTCTCGCGCGCGCTCGTGCCCGATCCCGGCGCGGATCGCGACGACAAGCTCGCGATCGCGGCGGCATTCCACGACCTCGAGGCGTTCAGCTCGCTGGACTACCTCGCGCCGTCGATCCACGCACAGGACGCGTGGCTCGCCCGCACGGGCCGCCACGCATGGTCCGACGAGCTCGCGGTGATCGTCGCCGAGCACCACCGCGTGACGCCGTACAGGGGCGCCCACGCCCGGCTGGCCGAGGCGTTTCGCCGGGGCGACCTCGTCGACGTCAGCCAGGGGCTGATCCGCCCGGGCCTGTCGCGGGCGTACGTGCGCGAGGTGCGCGCGGCGTTCGACGTCGGCCCGTTCTTCACGCGCCTGGTCCCGATGGCCGTCGTGCGCCGGCTGCGCAGCCACCCGCTGGACCCGCTGCCGCACATGCGCGCCGGGCGCGCGCTGCGCCAGTCCGGTCACCCGGACGCCACGCGCTGAGCCGACCGGGCGAGGATCGTGTACAACGGCCTTTCGACTTCGAGGGGGTGTCACGCAGATGCATTGGGGAGCGGCCAGGACGAGCGTCGACACGATCACGCGCTACGGCGACCTCGCCGATCGCGGCGAGGACCCGGCGGTTGCCGCGAAGGCATGGACGGAGGCGGGCTTCGACGACGAGATGGCCGGTCGCTGGCT
>JAWVGK010000151.1:0-5219 GCA_033855155.1 Solirubrobacteraceae bacterium
CTCCGGCAAGGTCCGCGAGATGTACGACCTCGGCGACCGCATCCTGATGGTCGCCTCCGATCGGATCTCGACGTACGACGTCGTGCATCCGACGCCGATCCCCGACAAGGGCAAGGTGCTGACCGCGCTGTCGACGTTCTGGTTTGAGCACAGCGCCGAGATCGTGCCCAACCACCTCGTCTCGACGACCGCCGACGTGCCCGACGAGGTCCGCGGCCGCGCGCTCGCGGTGCACAAGCTCGACATGCTGCCCGTCGAGTGCGTCGTGCGCGGCTACCTCACCGGCTCGGGCTGGAAGGACTACCAGGCGACCGGCGCCGTCGCCGGCATCGCGCTGCCCGACGGCCTGCGCGACTCCGAGCGGCTGCCCGAGCCGATCTTCACGCCGTCGACGAAGGCCGACGTCGGCCATGACGAGACGATCGACTTCGACCGCGCCGCCGAGATCGTCGGCGACCGCGCCGTCATGGAGCAGCTGCGCGAGCTGTCGATCGCGCTCTACGGCTTCGCCGCCGAGCACGCCGCCTCGCGCGGCGTGATCCTCGCCGACACGAAGTTCGAGTTCGGCCGCGACGCCACCGGCGTCATCCGCGTCGGCGACGAGGTCCTGACGCCGGACTCCTCGCGCTTCTGGCCCGCCGACTCCTACGAGGTCGGGGGCCCGCAGCCGAGCTTCGACAAGCAGTACGTGCGCGACTGGGCCGCCGGCACGGGCTGGGACAAGAAGCCGCCGGCGCCGCCGATCCCCGACGACGTCGTCGCGGGCACGCGCGCGAAGTACGTCGAGGCCTACGAGAGGATCACCGGCGAGCCGTTCGACGCCTGGCTGGCGCGGGTGTCGCCGTCGTGAGGGCGCGCGTGCTCGTGCGCCCGAAGGCCGGCATCCTCGACCCGCAGGGCGTCGCCGTCGAGCGCGCGCTGCCGGCGCTCGGCTTCTCCGGGGTCGCGAACGTCCACGTCGGCCGGCTCATCGAGCTCGACGTCGAGGACCCATCGCAGCTGCGGGCGATGTGCGAGAAGCTGCTCGTGAACCCGCTGATCGAGGACTACGAGATCCTCGAAGGCGCCTGAGTGATGCACGTGATGCGTTAGCCTGTGCATCATGCGCACCACGATCTCGATCCACGACGAGCTGCTCGAGTCCGCGAAGCTGCGGGCGCGCGAGCGCGGCAAGACCCTCGGCCAGCTCGTGGAGGATGCGCTGCGGCGCGAGCTCGCGGTGAACGACGAACCCGCGGGTCGACCACCCGTACCGGTCTTCCGAGGCGGCACGGGCCCGAGACCCGGTCTGGACCTCACGTCCAATCGCGCGATATACGAGTTCCTCGACGAAGGCGTGGATCTCGACAAGCGGCGCTGATCGTGCTCGTCCTCGACGTCAACGTCGTTCTTGCCGCCTACCGCGACGACCACGTACACCACGCGTTGCTCCGCCCGTGGTTCGACGAGTTGCTCGTCGGTGCCGATCCGTTCTCGATACCGATGGGCGTGTGGGCGTCGTTCCTACGGCTGACCACCAGCCGCCGCGCCTTCCCCGTGCCGACGCCGCTGGCCGAGGCGTTCATGTTCGTCGACGCCGTATCTGCACACCCGGGTCATCGGCGCCTCGAGCCGGGCCCGCGGCACCTCGAGCTGCTGCGCCTCGTCTGCGACGAGGCAGACGCCACGGGTGAGCTCGTCCCCGATGCCGTCATCGCCGCGATCGCGCTCGAGCACGGCTGCGCTGTCGCCTCGTTCGATCGCGACTTCGCGCGCTTCTCGTCGATCGAGCACGTCATCCCGGGCAGGCCGTGAAGTTCGGGGTCATCCGCTTTCCGGGCTCGTGCGACGAGGTCGACGCCGTGCTGGCGTGCGAGCGCGTGCCGGGCGCCAGCGCGCGGCTGCTGTGGCACGGCGACGCCGACCTGCACGGCGTCGAGGCGATCGTCGTGCCGGGCGGCTTCTCCTACGGCGACTACCTGCGCGTCGGCGCGATCGCGCGCTTCTCGCCCGTGATGGACTCCGTCATCCGCTTCGCGCGCGACGGCGGGCTCGTGCTCGGGATCTGCAACGGCTTTCAGGTCCTGTGCGAGGCCGGGCTGCTGCCCGGCGCGCTGCTGCCGAACGTCGGGCTGCGCTTCGTCTGTCGCCAGGTCAGCGTCGAGGTCGTGCAGTCGACGATGCCGTTCACCGCCGACATGGCCGTCGGCGAGCAGCTGTCGATCCCGGTGAAGCACACGACCGGGCGCTACTACGCGCCGCCCGAGCAGCTCGAGCGCCTCGACGCCGGCGGCCAGGTGCTGCTGCGCTACGCCAACGACGCCAACCCCAACGGCTCGTCCAACGACATCGCCGGCGTGCGCAACGCGGCCGGCAACGTGTTCGGGCTCATGCCCCATCCCGAGCACGCCGTCGACGCGCTGACCGGCTCGGTCGACGGCTTGAGGATCTTCCTCTCGATGGCCCATGCGCACGGTTGATCGCGCGCTCGCGCTCGGGCTGACCGAGGCCGAGTTCGAGCTCATCTGCGTGAAGATCGCCCGCGAGCCCAACGAGGTCGAGCTCGCCGTCTTCTCGCTGATGTGGAGCGAGCACTGCGCCTACAAGCACTCCAAGAAGCTGCTGCGCCAGCTGCCGTCGGAGGGGCCGCGGCTGGCGATGGGCCCGGGCGAGAACGCCGGCGCGGTGACCGTCGGCGACGGCTGGGTGCTCGCGTTCAAGGTCGAGTCGCACAACCACCCGTCGGCGGTCGAGCCGTTTCAGGGCGCCGCGACCGGCGTCGGCGGGATCCTGCGCGACATCTTCGCGATCGGCGCGCGCCCGATCGCTGTGCTCGACTCGCTGCGCTTCGGCGAGCCGACGTCGGCGCGGACGCGCTACCTGCTCGACCACGCCGTCGGCGGCATCGGCCACTACGGCAACTCGATCGGCGTGCCGACGATCGGCGGCGAGGTCTACTTCGAGGGACCGTACGAGCACAACTGCCTCGTCAACGCGATGGCGCTCGGGCTCGCGCGCGCCGACGGGCTGATCCGCAGCGCCGCGACGGGGATCGGCAACGCGCTGATCCTGTTCGGCGCGTCGACCGGTCGCGACGGGATCGGCGGCGCGTCGGTGCTGGCATCGGCCGAGCTCGGCGAGCAGGACGCCTCGAAGCGCCCGACGGTCCAGGTCGGCGACCCGTTCGCCGAGAAGAAGCTGCTCGAGTGCTCGCTGGAGCTGCTCGACCGCGGCCTGCTCGTGGCGCTCCAGGACCTCGGCGCGGCGGGGCTCTCGTCGTCGTCGGCGGAGATGGCGTCCAAGGGCGAGGTGGGCCTGGACATCGACGTCTCGCGCGTGCCGCTGCGCGAGGCGGGGATGGCGCCGTGGGAGATCATGGTCTCCGAGTCGCAGGAGCGGATGCTGTGCGTCACCGATCCCGAGACCGTCGAGCAGGTGCTGGCGGTGTGCGCGAAGTGGGAGGTCCACGGGACGGCGATCGGCTCGGTCACCGCCGAGCGCGTGCTGCGCGTGCTCGACGGCGACGAGGTCGTCGGCGAGATGCCCGTCGAGGCGCTGGTCGACGACTGCCCACTGTACGACCTCTCGCCCGAGCGCCCGGCGGCCGGGCTGTACCCGGCGCCGCCGCGGACGCTGCCCGAGGGCGTCGCGGACCCGCGCGAGATCCTGCTGGCGCTGCTCGCCTCGCCGAACGTCGCCTCGCGCCTGCCGCTGTTCGAGCAGTACGACAGCATCGTGCAGTCGCGCACGGTGCGCCGGCCCGAGCAGGCCGACGCCGCCGTGCTGGCGATGCCGGACGGCGGCGCGATCGCCGTGTCGATCGACGGCTCCGGACGGCGCGTCGCGTGCGATCCGTACACCGGCACCGTCGAGGCGGTGCTCGAGTGCACGGCGAACCTCGCCTGCGCCGGCGCCGAGGCGTTGGGTCTGACGAACTGCCTGAACTTCGGCAATCCCGAGAAGCCGCACGTCGCCTGGCAGCTGACCGAGTCGATCCGCGGCCTCGCCGATGCGTGCCGCGCGCTCGAGGTGCCCGTCGTCGGCGGCAACGTCTCGCTGTACAACGAGTCCGGCGGCGGCCCGATCTATCCGACCCCGGTCGTCGGCATGGTCGGCGAGCTGCCCTCGGCGCAGCGCGCCGGGCGCTCGGGCTTCCTGCGCGCCGGTGACGCGATCGCGTTCGCCGGTCCGTTCGAGCCGCGCCTGGAGGGCTCCGAGCTCGCGAAGCTGCGCGGCGAGGCGCTGCCCTCCGAGCTGCCGCCGGTCGACATCGCCACGCTGCGCGCCGCGCAGGCGGCGATCCGCGACGCCGTCCGCGCGGGCGACCTGTCGAGCGCCCACGACGTCGCCGAGGGCGGCTTCCTCGTCGCGCTCGCCGAGTGCTGCCTCGCCGGCGACCTCGGCGCGACGGTCGAGCTCGGGCTCAACGACGAGCTCGAGCGCTCGCTGTTCGGCGAGTCGCCCGGCTCGGGCTTCGTCGTCTCGGGCACGCGCGACGCGCTCGACCGGCTCGCCCGGCACGTCGGCCTCGACGTCCTCGGCAGCGTCGGCGGCGACGCGCTCGAGCTGACCAGCGGCGACGGCGTGCGCATCGCCGTGGCGCTGGCTGAGCTGCGCGCGGCGCACGCCGCGCTCGCGCCGCTGTTTCCCTGACCGTCAGGCTCCGCCGAAGCGCGCCTTGTAGCGCGCCTGCGCCTCGGGATAGGAGGACAGCCGATGGTCGCCGGTCCAGGCCGAGAGATGGTCGAAGTAGCACTGAAAGCGCACGTTCGGAGCGTTCGTGGCGAGCCAGTCGGCGATGCGATCGACGAAGTACGGGTTGTCGCCGGCGCCGCCGTTGTCGTCGAAGCCCTTCTGCGCCAGGCCCCACTCCGGGATGCTCATCGGCTTGCCGCGCGACGCGGCGAAGGCCGTGAAGTCGTCGAGGCCCATCTCCTGATGGAGCACCTCGTCCCAGCGCACCGCGGGCGCCGAGGTCTCGTCGCGCCACTTGTGGTCGAAGACGTCGATGCCGAGGACGTCGACGACGTCGTCGCCGGGATAGATCGTGTCGAACCCGATCGCGGTGGCGCTCGTGCCGCGGTTGTACGTCAGCAAGAACTCGAAGGCCTGGCCGCAGGCCGTTGGCCGCACGGACCGGAAGATCCCGACGATGCGCCGGAAGAACGCCTTCCACGCGGTCGGATCGGTCGACGCCTTCCACGGATACCAGTCGCCGTTGGCCTCCCAGCCGAGGCGGA